>NZ_JBHXRD010000008.1:0-249930 GCF_042717325.1 Streptomyces sp. NPDC058637
GCTCCGCGGTGACGCGGAGCGGGGGGCCGGGTCGCACAACCGGGTCGTAAGGCCGGGGTCGTACGGCCGGGGTCGTACGGCCGGGTCGACGGCGGCGCTCGTCAGACGGTGGCCGCCGGGTATCCGTGATGGGCGCCACCGGGTACGAAGACCCGCCAGGCCTCCATCGTCCCCGAGCAGTCGGGGAACATCGTGAGCCGGAAAGCGGGCGCCCAGCTCACACCGAGTTCACCCGCGTCCCCGACGGCCACCCCGCCGACGGTGGGGCGCAGCTGCCCGAGGACCCCGTTGAGTGTGGCCGCACGGGCGTCGTACACCATGCGGAACTCGTCGAAGGCCCGGGCCCCGGCCCCCTTCTGCGCGTACCTCATGTCGGCGGACCCGAGGACGGTCCTGCCCTCGTGCACGATCCGGAAAGGGCACTGCGCGTGCACCATGACCGTCTCGCCCGAGGTGCCGGCGAACTCGATCACGCCCATGTCCGCGGCCCTGCCGACCGAGCGGACGACAGCTCCTTCCAGGAGTCCGGTGATCGCGTCGGACGATGTCTCAGCAGCCACGGAACAACCCCTTTCCTTCCTCGATGATGCGGTGGTAACCGTAGCCCTGGCCGGTGATCCGCTCGTGCAGTATGCGACGCTCGGCCGGCGTGACATCGCGTCCGAGACCGCGCTCGATCTCCTTCACCGCGTCCTTGAACTCCCTGTTCTCGGCCTGGTTGCCGCGCGGCGCGTGGTAACCGTCGTCGTCGAGGTCACCTGAGTCCCAGTCGCTCTCGAGATCCTGCAGACCCTTCTCCCAGTCGAACCCGCCGTCGTCGTTGTGTACGAGGAGCGGGGTGGTGCCGGCGACGACGTAGTAGGTGTGGATGTCGTCGATGGTGAGGTCGTGCGTGCGCCGGTGGTCACGGAACTCCACGGTCCTCTCGACCTCGGCCGTGCCACCGTCCACCGTGCGCAGCGTCATACCGGCCCTGAGGTGTCCGGCGTCCACCCAGGCGTCCTCGGAGGGGGACCAGAAGGGGTGCGTCGTCGTCGAGGTCAGCGCCTGGGTGCTGTGGTCCCCCTTGCGGGAGACCGTGAGGTCGACGAAGTCCTTGTCGTCCTCGGTGATGATGGTGGCGACCACCGTCCGCGTCGTGGTGAGCCCGCTCTCCGGGTCGGTCACCACGATGTCGTCGCCGATCCTGACGTCCTCGATGGGCCGCGTGGACCCGTCGGACATCAGGACGGGCGTTCCTGGGGTGAAGCTGTGCCGGCCGCCCCCCGCGAGACACTGGATCGGAATCGAGTCGGTCTTCCTCAGGGCTGCCTTGAAGCCCTTGAAGACCACCTTGGCTCCCTTGCCGAGCAGGCCGGTACCGGCTGCTACGGCCGCGTCGATCGCCGCCGCCTTGCAGGCGCTGCCGGAGCCCTGGGCGCAGCCGATGTAGTCGTCGACGCCCAGGACCTCCAGAATGCCCGGACCGTTCTGGTCGCCGAACCAGCCGAGTTTGCCCACCGCACTGCAGAATTCCGAGCCTGAGGCCTGCAGGTTGCCGCACCGGGCCCGTGCCCAGTTCTGCACGTTGTGCTGGTAGTCGAGGCGCTCGTGGTAGTACGGGAAGTGCTCGGCCAGTTCGGCCTGGGTCGGGACGTAGACACCCTGGATGGTGATCGAGTCGCCCTTGGGCCGGATCACGATCGGCTTCTTGCCGTAGGTGCCGTTGCTCCTGGCCTTCTTGGACATCTCGACCGCGGTGTCGTAGCAGGCCGACGTCCGCTGGCAGTTGTTGGAGCCGAAGCCGATGACGCCGTCGGTGTCACCGTCCACACCCGCGCAGATGCCGTCCGCGCCGCCGCCGGGTGCTCCGTGGATACAGCCCAGTCCATCGGGATCGCTGAAGGTGACCGGGCTGTTGTTGCTGTAGGCGTAGCCGTTCAGCGCCTGTGGATCGTCCGGTGTGAGCAGGGGGTCCACGGAGACGAACCGGCCGGTCGCCGGGTCGTACTCACGGGCGTCCAGGTGCTGCAGCCCGGTGACCTCGGAGTCGTCCACACCGCCGACGAATCCCTGCACACCCGGCCAGGCACTCGGGCGCGTGCCCCGTACGCCTCCGAAGGGGAGCGTGCGCCGCTGGGTCAGCACCTGGTCCCCTGCACCGACAGCCAGTTGCCCCGATCCCTGATGGTCGGCGAAGGTGAAGGAGACGGATCCGTCGTCCTCGATCACCGCTTGGTGACCGCCGCCGAGATCGATCGTGCGCGTCGCCTTCGGGACGGTACTGCCCTTGGCGACGGTGATCCGGGTCGCGCCGAGGTAGAGCGTGCTCTCCTCGGCGGTGCGGGCGACGAGCCGGTTTCCCTCGGCGTCGTACAGGTACTCGGTGATCTTGTCGGAACCGCCTTCCACCGGCTCGGTCACCTTGGCGAGACGGCCTTCGGCGTCCCAGTCGAGCCGCTGGTCCGTGCCGGCCAGGGTGCGCACGGTGGTGTTGCCGACGGCGTCGTAGGCGTAGGAGTCCCGCGCGGTGCCGCCCGGCCCGCTCTGGGTCACGGAGAGCACGCCGTGGGGGCGCGGCGATCCGGGCTCGGGGTAGGCGTAGGTGCGCACCGTGTCCTTCGCCGCGTCACCGGCGATGTCGTGCAGCGTCTCGGTGCTCCGGTTGCCCACCTTGTCGTAGGTGTACGAGTGCCAGTAGGGCGTGGGGCCTCCGACGGTGTCCCCGCCGGGGGCCGCGGCGCAGGTGCTCGTGCCCTGGGTCCAGGCCGTCGTCATGCGGCGCAGGTGGTCGTGACCGAAGCACTGGGTGTCGGTTCCGGACCGGGAGACGTCCGCGACCGACAGGACGTTGCCGGCCTGGTCGTAGCGGTAGGTGTTGTGGCGGTCGACCCCTGGTACGTCCTCCCGGTCCACTCGCGCGGTGGCCAGGCGCTGGGTGCCCCATTCGTAGGTGTTGGTCGCCCAGACCTTCTTGCCGCCGTTGTCGGAGAACTCGTGCTGCAGCGGCTTGCCGGTGAGGCCGTGGACGGTGACGGCGTCGAGCCCCTGGCTGCCGCTGAGGGCGATGAGCCGCTGTGTCTGGTCCTCGTAGGTGAACGCCACAGTCGTGGCGGGCAGGGAGCCCGCTGCCGGGGAGCCTGTCGTGCGCACGGATCCGTCGACGTTGTAGGCCGAGGCCGACAGGTAGGTGCCTGCGAGCGCGCCCTCGTTCTCGGGAACCGTGACGGTCGAACGCAGCACCCGGTACAGCCGGTCGTAGGCGACGATCCGGCTGGTGTACGCGTCACCTCCGACGTAGCGTGTCGATTCCGCGAGGTGCCCCTTGGCATTCTGGACGGTGTCGTAGGTCCACCGGGCCCTGAGCGTTCCGGTGGCGCTCTTCTCCCTCAGTTCGGTCTGCCGCCCGAGTCCGTCGTAGGAGTAGTGCAGATCGCTGTCCCGGTCGTCGGAGACGGAGACGGCCTGGCCGCGGTCGTCGTACGCGGTGGCGCCGGCGCCCTTGTCCGGGTCGGTCGTCGCGGTGAGACGGCCGAGCACGTCGTAGGTGTACGTCCAGCTGTTCCCGGCGGGGTCGGTGAGCTTCGCCAGCTCACCGCGCGGGCTGTACGCGTAGCGGGTGGTGTCGTACGCGGCCTCCGCGGACCGCGTGTGGTGCTGGCGCAGTTCGGTGATCTGCCCGCGGGCGCCGGTCAGGGTGGTGGTCGCCGTTCCGCCCTCCGGGGGGACGACCGTGGTGCGGTCGCCGCCGTAGGTGGTACGGGTGGTTCCCAGCACCGCGCCGCCGTCGCCGTTGCCCGCGATCTGCTCCGTCACGGTCGGACGGCCCGTGCCGTCGTACGAGGTGCGGGTCTGGGTCTCGACCGCGAGTGCGTCGGCGGGCTTGAACAGGGCTTGTGACGGCGCTCCCGTGGCGTAGTAGGTGTCGAAGCTCCTCGCTATGAGGCCGCGTTCGTCGTAGAGGACATCGGAGATCAGCTTGCCCCCGCCGGGGCCCGGCTTCTGTGTCTGGCGCTGCCGCAGGAATCCGTCGTACAGGCTGTACGCGGCGACCTGGCTGCCGTTGGTGCCCAGTGCCTTCGTGACGACGGCGACCGGCTTCCCCTCCGTGATCAGGTAGGCGAACTCGTAGCTGGGCGACAGTGTCGTCTGCCGGTCGGCGAGCCAGACCTTGGCGGACCGGCCGAGCGCGTCGTAGGTGAAGGTCGTGACCTTCCCGTTGGCGTCGGTCTGGGTCAGCGGCAGCCCGCGCAGAGGATCGTGGGCGGCCGAGCTGGTCAGCGCCGTGGTCGCGTCACCGGACCGGGCCGGGGGTGTGGTCGTGTCCGTCTTCGTCACGAAGCCGGTGGCCGGCGTGCGGACCGTGGTCGTGGTCCGCCCGTCCGTGCGCGTGGTACGCACCGGTGCGGCGGTGCCCGTCACCGTGACGTCCGCTGTCAGGTCGGTGCTGGACAGGACCCTGCCGTAGGAGTCGAAGGTCGCGCCGGACTCCAGGTAGGTGGCCGTGGAGCCGTCGTGCTTCTTCAGCAGGGCCGTGGCGGTGACGTCACCCCTGGTGGGCGCCGCTCCGTAGGCTCCGCCGTCGTACGCGGAACGGACGTCGGCGATGACGTCCTTCGTACGGTCGGCGGGGTCGGCGCATGCCTTCGCGACCGTTTCGACCTGCGCGGGCCGGTTGAGGATGCCGGCGGTGCCGGCGGCGGTATAGGTGGTGCGGGTACACCGGTTGTCCGCCGCCGTGGAGGTGTCACCCGAGTCGTCGATCCGGATGACGCGTCCGGCCACGGTGTCGTACGTGGTGGAGCTGGCGGTGGTCCGCCAGGACGCTCCCGCCCCGTTGTCCAGGGACGTCCAGGAGGTGCTGCGCCCGGCACCGGTGAAGTTGGAGGTGACGGTCCCCCAGTCCCGCGTCTTGCTCCCGGTCTCGTGGCGCCAGGGGCGGTTGACGCTCCTGGTGAGGACCTTGCCGCCGTTGCCGGAGTAGCTGACGGTCTTGTAGGCGAAGCCCGCGAAGGCCTCGTGGTCGGTGATCGGGTCACCCTCGCCGTCGCCGAGGGTGACACTCACGTCCTTGGTACCGCCGGCCGGGGATCCCCGGTCGCCGTCCATACCGCGCAGGAAGTAGGAGTCGGTCTGCGACTTCATGGCCGCGTCCCCGCCCTGGCCGCCGGTCTTGACGCGCACCTGTCCGTAGCCCCGCCACTGGGACCACGTCTTGGACTTCTCCTTGGTCAGGCCGTCGTCGTCGTCGTAGTGCCAGGCGGCCGGGCCCATGTACTGGTACGCGGTGACCTGGTCGGGTGCGCCGCCGGTGCGGTCGGTCGCCGTGACGGACGACACGACGTACTTGTTGAACCAGTGGATCTCGGGGTCGACCGTGGAGCTGCCACCCATGTACTGCGGGAAGCACCGGGTGGTGTTGGTGTGCGGGGTGGGCGGTGAGGCCGGGTCACAGGCGGGGGCGGAGTAGTCGACGTCGGTCTGGCCGCCGTGCTCGTCGGCGATCGTGGAGAGCCGGTCCTTGATGAACGGCGCGTAGCCGTCACCGGTCCGGTCGAGGCGGTTCTCCAGCTGTGTGTAGGCGAACGTCGTCTTCGGCAGGGTGATCGCGGGGGTGGCGGTGTGGCCCGTGTGCTGGATCGAGTCGAGCAGCAGCTGGTAGTCGATGTCCGCCATGCCCCAGCGGTGCTGGAGCTTCCAGGAGTCGACCTTCTGGTACGCGCCGGCGGCGTCACGGACCTGCGTGGTCACCTCGGTGAGGCGCTTGCGCGTCCAGAACGAGGGGGAGAGACGGCCCTGGTCGCAGTCCTTGCCCTGCTCGCAGTTGAGGTCGTAGGGCGTGTCGTACCAGTACGCGTGGTCGGTGGTGACGGACGAGCAGGTGGTCAGGGCATCCGGCAGACAGCGCTCGGCGTTGCCGAAGGTCACCTTCGCGAGGGCGGGGGTGGTGTACACCGACGACGCCTTCAGGCCGTACTGGATCTCGTCGAGGTATCCGCCACGGGTGTACCGGGTGTCGTCGGCCGCCTTGAGGTTGCGGCCGTAGGAGTTCTTCTCCTGGACGTAGGTGTAGGCGATGGCGTCGGCGCGCGGGTCGACCACGTAGTCGAGGTTCCAGCGCCAGGCCTGCTGGCACCACGAGTCCGCGAAGGCCGCCGCGTGGCAGGGCTCCCCCGCGTCGTCGCCGAACACCGGCACGGTCCACGCCGATTCGGTGGTCTTCCTGCCGTCGCTCCAGCCGGGGAGACGGTGGTAGCCGAAGTAGTACTGCACTCCGTCGGGGTCGGTCAGACGCCAGTACTCGCCGTTGTCGTCACCGTTGCCGCGGTCCGCGGAGGTGAGCCGTGCGATCCGGGTGCCGTCGTCCTGGCGGAGTCTGAACTGGTCGGAGCCGACGGGGACCAGCTCGCCGCCCTTGCCGTTGAAGCTGATGAAAGCGTTGTCGTAACCCCAGCACAGGTCGCCGGGCTTCATGCCGTCACTGTTCTCGGCACCGTCGTCGGCGCACGGCTTGTAACGGCGCTCGATGTAGCCCGGCCACAGGTCGAAGCCGCTGCCGGCCCAGGAGGACTGGTTGTTGGTCTCCCCGGTCCGGCCGTCGACCGATCCGGAGGAGTAGCCGAGGCCGATGCTCGGCTTCAGGCCGCCCGGTACGTCGGGCACCGCCAGGTCGTAGGACCAGCCGAAGTCACCGGTGTTGAGGTCGGTCTGCCAGGTCGCGGACGGGGAGAGCGGGGTCGCCTTGTAGTCGCCGGTGACCGCCGTGTCGTCGGCCACGGCGGCCAGCACGGTCGGTCCGGCGGCGGCGACCCGCACGGACGGGGCCGTGAGCGTGCCGCGCTCCGTGTCGTTCACCGTCTCGACCGGCGTCCGGGTGCGGCAGCCCGAGGTCTCCGGGGTCGTCAGGGCACAGGCCGGGAGCCGGACCAGGGTCAGCCGGGCACCGTAGGCGCCGCCGTAGGCCTGCGCGATGTCGCGGTAGTCGACCCGGACCTGCGCGGCGCCGTCCGTGAAGTCCTCGCGCCCGGGGGTGAGTGCGAGGAGCAGCCCGTCGACCGCGGCACGCCGGGTCTCGTCGCGCCCGGACACCCGGACGCGGACACGGCCGGCGGCCGGCTGGGCGGCCTTGGCCACGCGGGCCGACGGGGTCTCGATCGGGCCGACACGCACCGGAAGTCCGCCGGCCCGGGAGGGCGCGGCCGCCTTCGCCCCGGCCTGTGTCCGCCGAAGCGTCACCTCGGCCGAACCCGCCTTCGGCCACGCCTCCTTGGGAGCGGTACGCGGCGTCCTCGGCCCGCGCTCCACTGTGCGGGCCTTCGACTTCGTGACGGCGGAACCGGCCACAGGCCGCTCCGCCTCCGGGAGAGCCGGCCGGCCCCGCCCGTCGTCAGCCACCGCTCCGGAGCCGTCGGGGGCGACGACCCCCTGGAGCAGTGTCGCGGTCATGACGACGGCGAAGGCCAGCGCGGCCCGGCGTCTCCACCGACCCGCCCGTCCCTTTGATGACGATTGCCTCATTGTTCCCCTCGGATCCGCTCGCGCCCGGCCGCACGGGACAGGACCCGGCGGTACTGGGCGGTTGGCCTGGTGCAGAAACGTCGCGGCGTCGGCCGCGACGGGGTGCCGGCCCGTGGCCGATGGCGACGGGCCGGCACCGTTCCCGGTCAGTCGGTGCCGGGCACCTCGGTGGCGACTCCCGGCATGCCCAGCGACAGATGGGCTATCTGCGATTCGCTCAGGGCGCCCTGGAACGTCCACACGTCGTCGATCCCGCCCGGCCAGTGGTCACCGACGGTCGATCCGGTCTTGCTCCGCCCCAGTTGCAGGGACTTGGTCGCGGTGAAGGCGGCCGTGTTGGCGGCCCAGGACACCTGATCGCCGCACGTGGTGTCGTCGGGGCTGCCGTCCCCGTCGGTGTCGGCACAGGCGACCTGTTCGAGCTGGCCGTTGACGTAGAGGAGTGCCTGGTCGGCGAAGCCGTCGTAGACCAGGGCCACATGGTTCCACTCGGTGGCGTCGTAGAACTGACGGTTGTTCACCGTCACCGTGGTCGCCGTCGTGGAGTCCGCGCCGGGTATCTGGATCTGCCAGCTCCCCTGTCCGGCCGCGGGGTCGGCGTCCGGCACGAAGCGGACCGCGAAGGCGCTCCGGGCCGCGCCTTCCGCTGAGATCACGGTGGCGGGCCGGCCGGGTGCGGCGGCAGCCTGCGCCCAGGCGGTGACGGTGTAGCTGGCACCGGTGTCCACCGGTACGGCCGTGGTGGCCGCGTAGTCGTCCACGCCGTCGAGGATCAGCGCCGCGTCGTCGACCCAGCCGGAGCCGACGGCCGCCTGGCCGCCCAGTGTCAGGGCGGGGGCGCCGCTCACGGCGTTCGGAGAGGTGACGGGCGTCCCGGTGGCGGAGTCGAGCAGCCAGCGGGACTTGATCAGGGGCCGCTGCTTGAAGAGCTGGCGCACTTCGTCGTCCGTGACGGTGCGGTCGTACAGCTGTACGTCGTCGAGGTCGCCCTGGAAGAAGTTGCTGAACCCGCTGGTGTAGCCGGAGGCGCCCAGGGTGACGGATCCGGTGGCGAGCCAGGGGGTGGTGAAGGGCTGGGTGGCCTTGAGGCAGCCGTTGACGTAGAGGCGGATCTGCTGGGCGTCGATGTCGTAGACGCCCACCGCGTGTGCCCATTCGCCCGTGGCGGCCAGGGGGCACTTCGGGTCGCTGGTCGCGGTCTCCACGGCCCGTACGAGGGGTGCGTCGGCGGTGTCGGCGGTGGCACGCTGGAACACCCAGCCCGTCGTGGAGTGGTACAGCTCGAAGCCCCGGTTGGCGGTGCCGTTCTGATGGGCCGCCACCATGGCCCGGTTGGGTTTGTCCTTGGGCAGGCGGGCCCAGGCGGAGACGGCGAAGCTCTGGTAGGTGTCGATGACGGGACGGCCGGTGGTGGCGTGGTCGTCGGTGCCGTCCAGCTCCAGGCCGTTGCCCGCCACACCCGGCACGCCGGTCTTCGCGCCGCCCTTCAGTGTGGCGTCGATCTGCTGGGCGCGGCCGGCCACCGCCGTGGCGTCGGCGTCCTCGTCCAGGGGCCACACGGCTTTGGCGGGCCGGTTGGTGTCCACCGGCTGCTTGGTGTGCAGCCGGGTCACCTGGGCGTCGGTGAGCTGGTAGTCGAACAGCTGCACCTCGTCGAGGTCACCGGGGAAGAAGTTCTCGGTCGTGCCGAAGTGGGAGGCCGCGCCCAGGATCGTCTTCCCGCGGGCGTCCCACGGTCCGGTGAAGGGGGCCGTGCCGACCTGCTCCCCGTCGACGTACAGCTTCAGCTGCTTGCTCGTGTTGTCGAACACCCCGACCAGGTGGGTCCAGACCCCGAGCCTGCCGCTCGCGCACTGTGTGTCGCCGGCCGGGCAGGCGGGCTGCACCGCGCGCACCGTCGTGCTGCCGGGTGCGTCCGTGGTGTGCCGCAGGAACACCCAGCCGCCCAGGGCCGAGGAGTGGTAGATCTCGAAGCCGCTGGTGTTGTGCCCGGCCTGGGACACGGCGACGGTCGCGGCGTCCGCCTTGTCGGCGGGGAGCCTGGCCCACAGGGACACCGAGAAGCTCTTGGCGGTGTTCAGCACGGGCGAGACGGTCGCCGCGTGGTCGTCCACCCCGTCCAGGTGCAGGCCGTTGCCGGTGACTCCGGCCACTCCCGGCTGGGCTCCGCCGGACAGCCCGGCCTTCCAGTCGCCGCCCTGTCCCCGGACGGCGGTGGCTCCTTCGGCCTCGTCGAGATTCCAGCTCAGCCGGTCCGGTTGTCCGGCCCGGACCCTGAACTGGTAGGTGCGGATCTCGCTGCCGTTGCCGGCCGCGTCGAAGGCCTGCGCGGTGATGAAGTTGACACCGGGCCGGGTCGGCATGAATTTCATGGTCTTCGCCCCGCCGCCGGAGGTGGTCAGCGTGTGCTTGCTGCTCGGATCACCGTTGACGCCGAACCAGTACCTCGTCACGTCGGCGGAGGACGAGTCGACGGTGAAGGTGCCGTACCGTCCCACGCCGTCCAGCCAGGGATCCTGCGGGTCCTCGGGGTCGGAGGGCGGGTACTGGCCGGACGTGATGGACGGCCCGGCCGGCACGGAGGTGTCGTAGACCGTGTTGCAGGCCGTCGCGGACCCCACCCACGACCAGGGGGACCACTGGGCACTGTCGTTGGAGCGCGCCGACCAGCCGATGGTCCTGTTCTTCGGAATGCTGCTGGGCAGGGAGAGGGCGAAGTCCGAGCCCGAGGCCTTGTAGGTGGAGGCGGCCGAGGTCCAGCGGCTGGTGAAGCCCTTGCCGTCCCCGGCGTCCCACGAGGCCTCGAACTGCACCCGCACCCGGTCCTTGTCCGGGTCGGTCACGTCGTTGGCGCGCAGCGCCGGCAGGATCCGCACCCGCTTGGCCGCACCCGGCTTGCCGCACGCGCCGCCCGGGTCCTGTGTCAGTTGGGACGTCTTGATCTGCGCGGGCGGCCGGTTGTAGTTCACCCGCAGGAACGCGTCGTCGGAGAACCGCTTCCAGGTGTACATGTCGGTTTCGCTGGTGGCGCGCATGCCGAACGTGAGGGTCGACCACTTCCCGGCCGCCGCCTGCGCCACCACGCTCTTGACGTCGAACTCCGCGTCGGCGGCGGAGCATCCGTCGTATCCGTAGGCGAAGCTACGGCTCTCGATGTGGTCCACCCAGAAGCCGTCGGCGTTCTGTGAGTTCCAGGTGGTCGAGGAGTTGATGCCCTTCGTCCGCCACAGCTGGACCTCACGCTTCTCGCACGAGGCGGCGTGCGTCTCGCGCACCACGAACTCCGCCGAGAGGATCGACTTGCCCGCGAACCTCGACGTCGGGATCTGGTAGAAGAGCCGCTTGGTGTCGTACGGCTTGCAATAGGCCCACCCGCAGTATCCGAGGCCCGCGTCCGGGTCCCCGTTGAACTTCCACTGCGGCGAACTCGCCCAGTACTTCGACGCCATCGTCCACGCCGACGTCTTCGGCGAGTACCACTGCGGGTCGATGAACACCGGGTAGACCGTGTCGTCACCCGCCAGTACGTCCCTGTCAGGCGTGAGGACGAGCTCCTCGCCCCCGGCCGCCACCTCCACGCCGACCGGGGCCAGCTGCCCGGATTCCCCCGCGCCCGGCTCGTCCCGCGCCCCGGCCCCGGGCTCCTGGCCGTCGGCCTGCCTGGACCGTGCCGCCGCCCCGTCACCCGGACTGGAGTCCCACATCACCGGCTCCGCGGCTTCGAACACGGGGGTGCCCGTGCTCTCGTCGAGTGCGGCGATCCCGCCCGCGGCCGTCTCCCGCACCGTCACGCCGTCGGCTGCCAGTCCCATCCGCAACTCGGCCAGTTCACGGCTTTCCGCGGCCTCGGCGGATCCGACGACCAGCAGCTGCGTGAAGCCGTCCTCCTGGGCACCGAGCCTCAGGTCCACGTCCGGAAGGATGTCCGCGTACGTCGCCGTGTCGCCGTCCAGCGTCGGTTCCGGTACCTGTCCCGGCCAGCTGAACTCCAGTGCGCGACCGGCACGTTCCAGACGCACCAGCGGCCCTTCGCCACCACCGGAGAAGGACAGCCCCTCGGAGGTGGCCTTCGGCTCGACCGTACCGTCGGCCGTGACGGCCAGGGTCGTGTCGATCGCCACCCAGGCGCCGCCTACACGCGTGCGGACCGGACGCAGGTACTCCCGCGCCTCCAGCCTTCCCTCGGGCGTGGCGAACACGTCGCGGCTCTCACCTCGCGCGGAGGTGACCTCGACCTTCCTGCCGACGCGTCCGGCCTCCGCCAGCGCCTCGTCCTCGGTCAGGCCCGGACCGGCGTCGTCACCGGCCTCGACGGCCGGGCGGGACACCGTGTCCGGCGCCTCCGCGCCGGCCTGCCCGACGCCCGCCACCGAAACCATGCCGGCCACCAGTGCGACGGCGAGCGTCAGCACCCCTGGTCTACCGGACCCCTTGTGCACGCGGGCACGACGAAACATCCCCCAGCCCTCCCCGGAGCCCACAAACCCATCACACGATGCGACTGTGAAGTGACCGTAGGGACAGGTGATCAACGAGTCCACATGCGCAGATGGGTACATTCACCCGACATCTACACGCCGCCCGTAACTCGGTAAGTGATCTCCGTCTCACCGGAATCCGGCCGGGAACCGACATCCGTACGGAGAGCGAACCCAGGGTGTCCGGTCCATGAATCACCCCCAGGGCGGCGGAGGTGCGGCTCTCCCGCGCGCACCGCATCACGCCTGCGTACGCCTCATACCGCCGCACGCCCGGTACCGGTTCCGGGCGACGAAGCGTCAGCCGCGTGCCGGGCCGGCGGGATGCGCGGTCAGCGACAGCAGGTCGCGGGCCGGACCGGACGGGCGGTGCCCGGAGGGCCAGACCGCGCGCAGTTGGCGCCGCAGGTGCACGCCCGGGACCGGGACGGTGACCAGGCGCCGGGCCGAGAGCTCCTCGCCCAGTGCCAGCTCGCTCAGTACGCAGGGGCCTGCCCCGCTCTCCGCAGCCCCCTTCACCGCGGTGGTCGAGGAGAGTTCGAGCAGGGGCCGGGCGAGTCCGCCGTGCACGGCGAGCGCGGCGTCCAGGACCTGACGGGTGCCCGAACCGTGCTCGCGCAGGATCAGGGGTGTGGCGGCGAGTTCCTGCGGCGTCAGCCGGCTGCGGCGGCGGGCCCACGGGTGGGACGGGGCGACCACGACGACGAGCCGGTCGTGCGCGATGACCGTGCCGTCGAGCCCCTCCGGCACGGACAGGCCCTCGACGAAGCCCAGATCGGCCTCACCGGCGAGCAGCCGCTGGGCGACCACGGCCGAGTTGCCCACGAGCAGCGACACGGCGGTGCCGGGCCGTTCGGCGCGCAGCGCGATGAGCCAGCCGGGCAGCAGGTACTCCGCGATGGTCATGCTCGCGGCGACCCGCAGCCGCGAGTCGCGCCGGTCCCGCAGCGCCTGCGCCCCCGCGTCGAACGCCTCGGCGGCCTCGACGACCCGGCGCGCCCAGTCGGTGACGAGGGCTCCCGCGTCGGTGAGCCGGGAGCCGCGCGGTGAACGGTCCAGCAGGGCGACGCCCAGCTGCCGTTCCATCGACCTGATACGGCTGGAGGCCGCGGGCTGGGTGATACCGACGTCCCGCGCCGCCCGGCCCAGGCTCCCGTGCCGCGCCACGGCCAGCAGCAGCACCATCGCGCCCAGGTCGGGGACCCGGTGGGACAGCGACGAAGCCTGCTCCGGCACGGAACGCGATACGGGCGTGGAGGAGGCGGAGGCCGGGGCGGACCCGGGGCCGGGCGTGGAGTCGGAAACGGAGCTGGGCATAAAGCCAGCTTATGACCTCATAGGCCGGGACTCCCTGGTGGACCGAACCCCGCCCTCCGAGAATCGTGTCATGGCCATCTTTCCGCGGACCAGGACCCGGGCACCCGCCCTCCCGCCCGCTCTCCCCCGGCTCCCCTCCCTGCGGTACCTCGGCCCCAACTGGTACGCGACGGTCATGGGCACCGCGATCGTCGCGACGGCGGGCGCCTCGCTCCCCGTCCAGGTGCCCGGTCTGCGGGTGGCCTGTGTCGTGGTGTGGGCCCTGTCCGCGGTGCTGCTCGCCGTCCTCCTCCTGGCCCGGGCCGGGCACTGGATCCTGCACCCCGGCCAGGCCAGGGCCCACCTCCTGGACCCCGCCGTCGCCCCCTTCTACGGCTGCCTGTCCATGGCCCTGCTCGCGGTGGGCGCGGGCACCCTGGTGGTCGGCCGGGACGTCGTCGGGCATCCGGTGGCCGTCGCGGTGGACGTGGTGCTGTTCGCCCTGGGTACGGTCACGGGTCTCGCCGCCGCGGTGGCGATCCCGTACCTGATGGTCGTACGCCACCGCCCGGCGCCCGGCACCGCCTCACCGGTCTGGCTGCTGCCCCTGGTGGCCCCGATGGTCTCCGCTGCGGTGGGTCCGCTCCTGGTGCCCGAGCTGCCGCCCGGCCAGTGGCGCGAGGCGCTGCTGCTGGGCTGCTACGCCATGTTCGGGCTGTCCCTGCTGGCCACGCTCGTGGTCGTGCCCCTGGTCTTCGGCACACTCCTGCACCGGGGCCCTCCGCCGCTCGCCCTGACCCCGACGCTGTTCCTGGTGCTGGGCCCGCTGGGCCAGTCCACGACCGCCGTCAACCAGCTGGCCGAGGTGGCGCCGGGCGCGGCCCCCGTACCGTACGCGTCGGCGTTCGGCGCGTTCGCCGTGCTCTACGGGGTGCCGGTGATGGGCTTCGCCCTGCTGTGGCTGGCCCTGTCCACCGCGATGGTGATGCGCGCGGCCCGCCGCGGCATGGGGTTCACGATGACGTGGTGGGGCTTCACCTTCCCCGTCGGTACGTGCGTCACGGGCGCCGCCGGGCTGGCCCGGCACACCGGACTGCACGCGTTCACCTGGCTGGCCGTGGCTCTCTACGCGCTGCTGGTCACGGCCTGGGCGGTGGCGGGTGCACGGACGCTCCGCGGGCTGGCCGGCGGAGCGCTGCTCGCGGCTCCCCGGCCGCTTCGGCCGGAGACGGCCCGTACCACGTGAGGTGGCGGCCGTCGACGAGCGCGGCGGGCGCCGAGGGGAAGGCCGCGGGGCCGTCGTCGGCGGTGGAGCGGTGCGGCTCGTCGGGCAGCGCCACCCAGGTCGGCGCCCGCCCCGTTCGGGTCGGCGGGCGGGATGCGCGGGCAGCGCTCCGGATGGTCCGCGTACACGTTGCGCACCCCGAGGCGGGCCGGCAGATCACCGGGCACGATCGCGGTGCGCGGGGTGCCGGGCGGTGGCAGCGCCGCCCAGGCGGGCTCGGCCTCGTCCAGCCGACGCGGCGGTTCAGGCCGCACGCGGCCAGGACCCGCGCCGGCTCGGTGAAGGCCTGGCCGAGGGTGCGGACCTCGATGACCAGGACGTCCTGTCCGGCCTCCCGCAGGGCGGCCAGGTCGGATTCCCGGTTCTCCTCGTCGTTCGCGACGACGAGGTCGGGGCGCGGGGCCACGGCGGCCGCGACGTCTGGTTCTTCGTGCCGCCGATCCGGGCGACGGTGAGCTCCGCCGGGTGGGCGCACCGGTCGGTGACGCCGACGAGCAGTCCGGGGCCGGTGACGGCCTCGGTGAGGCTGGGGACCAGGGGGACGACCCGCACCGCGGTCCCTCAGCGGCGCGAGTCGTAGGTGGCGTCGATGTGCTCCGCGACCGCGACGACCAGCAGCCGGGTGTCCGGGACGGTCGCCCGCCAGCGGTGCCGCACACCGCCGGACAGGAAGAGGGTGTCACCCCTGCCCAGCCGGTGGGCCTGCCCCTCTGCCTCGACCTCGACGGCGCCCTCCACGACGTACATCACCTCGTCGTTGCGGTGCTGGAACTCGCGCCCGAGGTCCGGCTCGCCGACGAACTCCAGGGCGCTGAGCTGATGACGGCCGCGCACCAGTCGGCGTACGCCGTCCTCGTCGCCCGCCCGCACGACGTCCACGGCGCGCGCCGAGTCCGCCGCGGCCCGCAGCCGCTCGGTCGTCGTCTCCAGCGCTTCGGCCACCCGGTCCAGGGACCGGGGGCTGGGTCTGGCCCGTTCGTTCTCGATCTGGCTGAGAAACGGTACGGACAGGCCGCTGCGCCCGGCCACCGCGGCCAGTGTGAGCCCGAGGGTCCTGCGCCGTCGGCGAACCGCGGCACCCACCCGAAGGGCTTCCTTGTCGTCCATGTCCGGCTCCCTCCCCGGATCGCCATCCTCCCGGTTGCCAGCACCCTACGCATGTCGTTCGCGGGATGGAGCGGAAGTGAGCGGACGGGAAACCCTCCGAGGACTCTTGGGACAAGCCTGAGGGGGACGGCGCCGGTTCGCTACCGGGGCCGTCCCCCTCGGGGTGACCGCGGGTGGATCAGCTGCCGACTGGGGCCAGCCGGTCCACCACGTCCGGGTTGGCTTCCATCCAGGTGCGGGCGGACTCCTTCTCCCTGCCCGCACCGCCCTTCTGGATCTCGACCTCGAGCGAGGCCAGCTGCTCCTCGCTCATCCTGAAGTCCTTCAGCCAACCGGTGAGCTCCGGGAAGTCCTCGGCGAAGTCCTTCTTGGCGACCGTGTGGATCTCCTCGCCCTCGCCCCAGGCGCCCTTCGGGTCCTTCAGCTTCTTCAGGTCGTGGTCACCGTAGGCCCAGTGCGGCGACCACAGGGTCACCACGACCGGCTCCTTCTTCTTGATCGACCGGTTCAGCTCGGCCAGCATCGAGGACGTGCTGGAGGAGACGACCTCGTACTCGCCCTCCAGGCCGTACTCCTTGAGCACCTTCTCGTTCAGCGTGCCCATCATCCCGGCGCTCGACTCGATGCCGATGATCTTGCCGTTGAACTTCTTGCCCTGGCCCTTGAGGTCCGCCAGCGAGTCGATGCCCTCGACGTACGACGGGACCGTCAGCTCCAGCGAGGTCGGCCCGTACCAGGAGCCGAGATCGGTGAGGTCGTTCTTGTAGCGGTCCCAGTAGTCCTTGTGCGTCGTCGGCAGCCAGGAGTCGAACTGGACGTCCAGCTGTCCCTGCGCGAGAGCGGTGTAGAGCGGGCCGGGGTCGAGCTGCTTGACCGTGGTCTTGTAACCCCGGTCCTCCAGCATGTTCTGCCAGAGGTAGGTGGAGGCGATGGCCTCGTCCCACGGGAAGTACCCCATGTCGACGGTCTTGCCCGCGTCCTTGCCCTGCTGGGCACCGCCGGCACCGCCGGGCAGCGGGGCGAGCTCGTCTACCAGGCCGGGGTTCTTCTTCAGCCAGGCGCGTACGCCGTCCTGCTCCTTGCCCTGGCCGGCTTCCTGGATCTCGTTCTCCAGGCTCGTGAGCTGCTCCTCGGTGAGCTCGAACTCCTTGAGCCAGTCGGAGACGACGGGGGCCTTCTTCGCGAAGCCCTTGTGGGCGACGGTGTGGACCTCTTCGCCCTTGCCCCAGGCGCCCTTCGGGTCCTTCAGCTTCTTGAGGTCGTGCTTGCCGTAGGCCCAGTGCGGCGACCACAGGGTCACCACGACCGGCTCCTTCTTCTTGATGGAGGCGTTCAGCTCGGCGAGCATCGAGGACGTGCTGGAGGAGACGACCTCGTACTCGCCCTCCAGGCCGTACTCCTTGAGCACCTTCTCGTTCAGCGTGCCCATCATCCCGGCACTGGCCTCGATGCCGATGATCTTGCCGTTGAACTTCTTGCCCTGGCCCTTGAGGTCCGCCAGCGAGTCGATGCCCTCGACGTACGACGGGACCGTCAGCTCCAGGGACGTCGGCCCGTACCAGGAGCCGAGGTCGTCCAGCTGTTCGCTGTACTTGTCCCAGTAGTCCTTGTGCGTCGTCGGCAGCCAGGAGTCCGTCTGGAAGTCGATGTCGCCGCGGGCGACACCGGAGTAGAGCGGGCCGGCGTCGAGCTGGGTGATGCCGGTGGTGTAGCCGCGCTGCTCCAGGATCTCCTTCCAGAGGAAGGTGGAGGCGATGCCCTCGTCCCACGGGATGTAGCCCAGGTTGATCTTCTGGCCCTGGCCGACGTTGCCGTCGGCGGCCTGGCCGCTCTTCTCCGCATCGCCGGAGCCTGCGATGTTGAGACCGCCGGCGACGAGCGCGAGGACGACCACACCGACCATCGCGACCGCCGTACCGGGCTTGTAGTGCGTGAACCTGAGGCGCCGCGCACCGGCCGCGACCTTGGCGGCGGCCCTGCGTCCGAGCGGGGAGACCCGCTCGTTGAGTGCCCCGGTCATCCGGTCCAGGTACATGGCCAGGATGACGACGGCGATGCCGCTCTCGGCGGCGAGGCCGATCTGGAGCTGGGTGATTCCGGCGTACACCTTCTCGCCGAGGCCGCCGGCGCCGGCCATGCCGCCGATGACGACCATCGACAGGGCCAGCATGATGACCTGGTTGATTCCGGCCATGATCGTCGGCAGGGCGAGCGGCAGCTGCACCCGGGTCAGGGTGTCCTTGGGCGTGGTGCCGAACGCCTCGGCGGCCTCGACCAGCTCGCTGTCTACCTGGCGGATGCCCAGCTCGGTCATACGGACGCCCGGGGGCATCGCGAACACGATGGTGGCGATGACACCGGGGGTGACACCGACACCGAAGAACATGACGCCGGGGATCAGGTAGACGAAGGCCGGCATCGTCTGCATGACGTCGAGCACCGGCCGGAGCGTGGCGCTGACCTTGCTGTTGCGCGCGGCCCAGATACCCGTGGGCACCGCGATCACGACCGTGATGACGGCAGCCACGACAACCAGCGAGAGGGTCGCCATCGACTCGTCCCACAGGGAGAGGGCGTCGATGAGCGCGAAGCCCACGAAGGTGGAGACGGCGGGGAGCACACCGCGCAGCCAGAAGGCGATGACGGCGAAGATCCCGGCCATCAGCAGCGGTTCACCTCCGCCGAGGACCGCGTCGACACCGTCGTAGGCACCGCCGAGGACGGTGTTGATGGCGTCGAAGAGCCAGGCGAGGTTCGACTGCAGCCAGTCGACGGCGCTTTCCACCCATTCACCGAACGAGAACCTAGGCACCGGCGTTCACCTTCTTGATGTCGCGCCGGGCCGGGACCGCGACCTCGACCCGGGGTTCCTCGCCGAGCGCGGCGAGCAGCCGGTTGCGCGGCACGACGCCGATGACGCCGCCGTCCGCGTCGGTGACGGCCACGGCGACGCCGCTGGTGGAGCAGGGGGTGAAGAGTTCGGCGATGGGCGTCTGAGCGGACACCGTCGCGGGGGCCTCGGCCATCAGGTCCGCGTCGGAGCGGCCCGCCTCGGGCTCCTCCATGATCGAACCCGCGGTGAGCACCCGGGAGCGGTCGACGTCCTGGATGAAGGAGGCCACGTAGTCGTTGGCCGGGCGGACCAGGATGTCCTCGGCGGTGCCCTGCTGGACGATCTCGCCGTCCCGCATCACGGCGATACGGTCCCCGAGGCGCATGGCCTCGTTGAGGTCGTGGGTGATGAAGACGATGGTCTTCTTCAGGCGCTTCTGCAGTTCGAGGAGCTGGTCCTGCATGTCGCGGCGGATCAGCGGGTCGAGCGCGCTGAAGGACTCGTCCATCAGCAGCAGGTCGGCGTCGGTGGCGAGTGCGCGGGCCAGGCCGACACGCTGCTGCATGCCGCCGGACAGTTCGTCGGGCCAGGACTTCTCCCAGCCGGCGAGGCCGGTCAGCTGCAGGGCGTCGGCGGCGCGCTTCTCGCGTTCGGCACGCGGTACGCCCTGGACCTCCAGGCCGTACGCGGCGTTCTCGAGCACACTGCGATGGGGGAAGAGCGCGAAGTGCTGGAAGACCATGCTGATCTTCCTGGAACGGACGGTGCGCAGGTCACGGGCGCTCAGGGCGGTCAGGTCCTGCCCGTCGAACAGCACGCGCCCCGCGGTGGGCTCGAGGAGCCCGTTGAGCATCCGCAGCAGGGTGGACTTCCCGGATCCGGAGAGCCCCATGACGACGAAGATCTGGCCGGGTTCCACGGTGAACGAGGCGTCGATCACCGCTGCGGTCGTTCCGTCGGCGCGCAGCTCGTCGCGATGGGTCCCGCCTTCGAGCTTCCGCACGGCTTGATCGGGTCGTCTGCCGAACACCTTGTACAGGTGCTCTGCTTGCAGCCTTGACACATAAACCTCACGCGTTGAACCGAAAAACGGTCTGCCACCCCCGCCGGCAGACCGTGGAGCGGTGCGGATTCGGTCCGCAGAGCACGTGCACCAGTGGAAAAATGGACGTGGTCCGCTCCGGTGCCGCGCCTGCCCCCACTTACACGACCCAAACACACGTGTGACCCAGTTCACCTTGCGCGATCCGCCTTCCCGGGACCGCGGGCGTCCGGGGCGGGCCGTGTCGGTGCGGTGCGGCATCATCGGGGTGTGACGCGACGCCTGATGCTCCTCGACACCGCCTCCCTCTACTTCCGCGCCTATTTCGGCGTGCCGGACTCGGTGCGCGCACCGGACGGCACCCCGGTCAACGCCGTGCGCGGGCTGCTCGACTTCATCGCCCGGCTCGTCCAGGACCACCGTCCGGACGACCTGGTCGCCTGCATGGACGCGGACTGGCGCCCGCAGTGGCGGGTCGACCTGATCCCGACGTACAAGGCGCACCGGGTGGCGGCGCCGACGTCCGACGGCGTGCCCGACGAGGAAGAGGTCCCCGACACGCTCTCGCCGCAGGTGCCGGTCATCGAGGAGGTGCTGGACGCCCTGGGCATCGCCCGCGTGGGCGTCTCGCCGTACGAGGCGGACGACGTGATCGGCACGCTGGCGGGACAGGCCACCGGGCCGGTGGACATCGTCACCGGAGACCGTGATCTCTACCAGCTGGTCGACGACGCCCGCGGTGTCCGGGTGCTCTACCCGCTGAAGGGCGTGGGCACGCTGCAGGTGACGGACGAGGCCTGGCTGCGGGAGAAGTACGGCGTCGACGGCGCGGGTTACGTCGATCTGGCCCTGCTGCGCGGGGACCCGAGCGACGGCCTGCCGGGTGTGCCTGGCATCGGCGAGAAGACGGCGGCGAAGCTGCTCGACGCCTTCGGCGACCTGGCCGGGATCATGGCCGCGGTGGACGATCCCGCCGCCCGGCTGACCCCGTCGCAGCGCAGGCGGCTGGACGGGGCGCGGGACTACGTGGCGGTCGCGCCGAAGGTGGTCCGTGTCGCCGGTGACGTACCGCTGCCCGCCTTCGACCCCGCGCTCCCCCGGGAGCCCAGGGACCCCGCGGCCGTGGAGGCCCTGGCCGCCCGCTGGGGCCTGGGTGGCTCGCTGCAGCGCCTGCTCCTCACACTCCAGGCATGAAGGTGCTAGCTTAGGTAAACCTAAGTACATGGAGCCTCGCAGAGGTCCGGAGCAGGGAGAACCTCGTGGCAGAGCGGCCGGCACGCCAGGCACCTACGGCCCAGGGAGCGCAGGTTGTTCGCACCGAGCAGATCACCCCGCACATGGTGCGCGTGGTCCTCGGCGGCGACGGCCTGGCGGACTTCGCCCTCGCCGGATTCACCGACCACTACGTCAAGCTGTGCTTCGCCCCCGAGGGCGCGGACTACGCGCACCCCTTCGACATGGCGGCGATCCGCGAGGAGTACCCGCGCGAGCTGTGGCCCACCACGCGCACCTACACCGTGCGTTCCTGGGACCCGGTCGCCCGTGAGATGGCGATCGACTTCGTGGTGCACGGGGACGAGGGACTCGCGGGGCCGTGGGCGAGCCGGGCGCGCGCCGGTGACCAGGTGACCTTCCTGGGCCCCGGCGGGGGTTACGGACCGCAGGCCTCGGCCGACTGGCATCTGCTCGTGGGCGACGAGAGCGCGCTGCCGGCGATCGCCGCGGCGCTGGAGCAGATGCCGGCGGGTGCCGTGGTGCACGCGTTCGTCGAGGTGCCGGACGCCTCCGAGGAGCAGAAGACCGTGACGCCGGACGGAGTGTCCCTGACCTGGCTGCACCGTGGCGACCGCCCGGTCGGCGAGGCCCTCACGGCCGCGGTGACCGGCCTGGACTTCCCCGAGGGCGAGGTGCAGGCGTTCGTCCACGGTGAGGCGGGCTTCGTGAAGGACATCCGCCGCCACCTGCGCCTGGAGCGCGGCATCCCGCTCGCGCAGCTGTCGATCTCCGGTTACTGGCGCCTCGGTCAGAACGACGACGCCTGGCGCGCTGTCAAGCGCGAATGGAACGAGCAGGTGGAGCGCGAGCAGGAGAGCGCCGCATAGCAGTCGTGGAGGCCGCGTAGCCCCGCACGCCCCCCGCCGGAGCCCGGTCACCGTCCTGGAC
Organism: Streptomyces sp. NPDC058637; assembly: GCF_042717325.1. NCBI lineage: Bacteria > Bacillati > Actinomycetota > Actinomycetes > Kitasatosporales > Streptomycetaceae > Streptomyces > Streptomyces sp. NPDC058637. Next base: position 21,702 of record NZ_JBHXRD010000008.1, read on the forward strand.
GGTGACCGGGCTCCGCGCCGTCCTCACCCCCGCGCGCCCTCGTCCGGGTACGTACGTGCCGACGCGTCCACGTGCGCGAGGCGGCGCAGCGCGGCGAACATGGCCTCCCCGAGCACCGTGCCGACGACCACGCTCTCCACCAGGTCCTCGCGGGCCACCCGCCGCCCCACGTAGTCGAGGTCCGCCCGGGCGACCGGCTCGGCGGCGTCCGCGTAGAGGTCGAGCAGTTCGACGAAGCCGCCGTGCCCCGCCCTGTGCAGTGCGGCCAGCACCCCCGCCAGCGACCGGCCCGCCGCGCAGTCCGGTTCGACCCGCCAGCCGCGGCGCTCCACCAGTGCGGCCACGTCCTCCCGGGCGTCCAGCATCTCGGGCCCCTCCTCGTCGCCCTCCGCCGGACCGATCCGCTTCGCCGCGACCCCGAGCACCTTGTGCACCGGCTGCGCCGGATCGTCGACCGCGGCCAGCACGTCCGCGATGGCCGAGAGCGGAAGCCCGCCGACGTCGAGCAGGGCCCGGATCAGCCGCAGCCGGCGCTCGTGCCCGTCGTCGTAGAGCGCCTGGTTCGGGCTGGTCAGCCGGCCGGGGGGCAGCAGCCCCTCGCGTACGTAGTACTTGATCGTCGGCACCGGAACCCCGGACCTGCGACTCAATTCACCGATGCGCACTGTGTGTTCATCCCTCCGGACCTTGCCATGCCGACCCTCATCATAGATAGTACGCCTATCGGATAGCAGACAGCACTACTATCCATAATGGTTCTGGGGGTCTCCATGTCTTCATGGCGCACGTGGCATCGGCCGTTAGTCCTCTTCTCCGCCTCGATGGTGGTGATGGCCGTCGTCGCGGCGGTGGGACTCCTGGTCGACGACCGGGTCGTCGCGGGCTCGCCGATCTGGGCCAAGCCGTTCAAGTTCGCCCTCTCGTTCGTGCCGTACACGCTGACCCTGGCGTGGATGCTGACGCTCCTCACCCGCGGTCGGCGCACCGGCTGGTGGGCCGGCACCGTCGTCGCGCTGGCCTGCCTGGGAGAGATGGTGATCATCACCGGCCAGGTGGCCCGGGGCAGGCGCAGCCACTTCAACAACGAGACCCCGTTCGACGCGACGCTCTACAGTGCGATGGCCGTCACCGTCGTGATCCTCTGGGCCGGCACCCTCGCCATCGCGATCCTGCTGCTCCGTGCGCGGATCGCCGACCGTGCCTCGGCCTGGGCGGTGCGGTCCGGGGTGCTCATCGCCCTGGCGGGCGCCGGACTCGGGTACCTGATGACGCGGCCCTCCGCCCTCCAGCGGGAGGCCGGCGATCTGGACACCGCCGACGTGATCGGCGCGCACTCCGTCGGCGTACCGGACGGCGGACCCTCGATGCCGCTCACGGGCTGGTCGACGACCGGCGGCGACCTCCGCGTCCCGCACTTCATCGGGATGCACGCGCTCCAGGCCCTCCCGCTGTTCCTGCTGGCACTGATCGCCCTCGCGCCCCGGATCGCCCGGCTGCGTGACCCGCGCGTGCGGCTGCGGCTGGTGCTCGTCACCTCCGGCGCGTACGCCGCGGTCGTCGCCCTGCTCACCTGGCAGGCGCTGCGCGGCCTGCCGCTCGTCCACCCCGACGGGGCGACGCTCACCGCCGCCGCCATGATCCCCGCCGTCACCGCGGCGGGTGCCATCGCGGCGCTGCGCCCGGCCGGTGCCCGCACGAAAGCCGGCGCGTCGCACAAGGAGCCTGTGTCATGACCGGTGCCCTCTTCGAGGTCACGTTCCTGCTGGCTGCCCCGTTCTGGCTGCTCATGATCTTCGCGCCGGGCCGGCGTGTCACCGCCCGCGTCGCCGCGTCGCCGCTGACGGTGCTGCCCGTGCTGGTGCTCTACGCGGTGATGGCCGCGCCGGTGTTCCCCGAACTCTGGACCGCGGTGAGCAGCCCGGACATCGACACGTTCCGCGACCTCACCGTCCTGGCGAACGGCGCAGGCGCCGTCTGGGCGCAGATCATCGCCTGGGACCTGCTGCTCGGGCAGTGGATGTTCCTGGAGGCGCGGCGCCTCGGGGTGTCTCCGTATGTGATGGGGCCTCTGCTGGTGCTGACCGTCCTGCTCTCGCCGGCCGGCCTGGTGGTCTTCCTCGCGGTCCGCGCCATCGGGAAGCCGGGTGCCCGCTCCGTGCGGCGGGACGCGGAGGACAGCGCGGCACTGCCCGGCTGACGTGCGTTCCGGGTGGGCCTCGGCACGCGGAGCCCGTGCGATTATTTCGGCCCACCGACCAATCCGCAGGCCCACCGGTTCCGAATCATCCCTGGAAGCCGATGTGTGCCCCGGGAGGAACGTCCGCGTGAAAGAAGCCGTCCACATCAGTGGGATCCCCTCGCCGGGGCCCGATCTGCAGGAGCTGCTCGTCCTGGTCGCCCGTGGTGACCAGGATGCCTTCACCAAGGTGTACGACCAGGTCAGCGGACCTGTCCTCGGCCTGGTGCGAAGCGTCCTGCGCGATCCGGCCCAGTCCGAGGAGGTGGCGCAGGAGGTGCTCGTGGAGGTGTGGCGCACCGCTCCCCGCTTCCAGCCGTCCCGTGGCAGCGCCATGAACTGGGTGCTGACACTGGCTCACCACCGGGCGGTGGACCGGGTCCGGTCGGCCGAGGCCACGTCGGCGCGGGAGCACAGGGCCGCGCTGCTCGACCGCACGCCGGACTTCGACGAGGTGTCGGAGCAGGTCGAGACCCGGCTCGAGAGGGAACAGGTCAGGCGCTGTCTGCGGACGCTCTCCGAGCTCCAGCGGCAGTCGGTGACCCTGGCGTACTACCGCGGGCTGACCTATCGCGAGGTCGGCGAACTGCTGTCCGTACCACTGGGGACCATCAAGACACGGCTGCGCGACGGGCTGATCCGGCTGCGCGACTGCCTGGGGGTGAACGCATGAGCACCGCCGAGCTGCACACGCTGACCGGGGCCTACGCCCTGCACGCTCTGCCGGAGGACGAACGCCTCGCGTTCGAGCGTCATCTGGGCGCCTGCGAGGCCTGCACCCAGGAGGTGAGGGAACTGTCCGCGACCGCCGCCCGGCTCGGGCTCGCGGTGTCCGCCGTGGCACCGGCCGCGCTGCGCGACCGGGTACTGCGGGAGATCACGACCGTACGGCAGGAGGCGCCCTCGCACGGCCGGAGCGCACGCTCCACGACCGCCCGGCGGGTGGGCCGCTGGTCGTCGTACGCCCTCGCCGCGTGCGTCGCCGCCGCTGCCGCCTTCGGCGGGGTCGCCGTGTGGCAGAACCAGGTCGCGCGGGACGCCAGGCAGGAGGCGTCCGACGCCCGGCGGCAGAACGAGGAGCTGGCCCGGGTGCTGGCGGCTCCGGACGCGCGGACGAGCTCGGGTGTGCTGGCGGGCGGCGCCCGGGGCACGGTCGTCGTCTCGCGGAGCGTGGACCGGGCGGTGTTCCTGGCCTCCGGCATGGCCCGGCCGCCCGGCGGCAAGGTGTACCAGCTGTGGTTCGACGACGGTGACGGCGGGAGCATGCGCTCGGCAGGGCTGATGGACCCGTCGGCGACGGACGGCACGGTGTTGCTGGACGGGCCCGTGGACGGCGCCTCGGGCATGGGCATCACGGTCGAGCCCGCGGGCGGTTCGAAGCAGCCGACCACGCAGCCGCTGGCCCTGATGGAATTCCCGGACGCCTGAGCCCGCACGGCTGTGGCCCCCGGCGTGGCCACACCCGTGTTCAGCCACGCCGCGCGCGGCCGGGCGGCAGGGGGAAGAAGCCGCTGGTGCGGGCCCGGTACTCCGCGTATCCGGGCCGCCCCTCCATGTGCCGCTCCAGCAGCGCCTTTCCGCTGCCCTTGACCAGCAGGAGGCTCATCACGACCGGGGACACCAGCGTCGTCGCCGCCACGGCGGGGTTCCCGCAGACGAGGAGGAAGAGCCCCCACCAGACGCAGAAGTCACCGAAGTAGTTCGGATGGCGGGTCCAGGACCACAGCCCCCGGTCCATGATCCGTCCCTTGTTCGCCGGATCGCGCCGGAAGCGCTCCAGCTGCGCGTCGCCCACCGTCTCGAAGACGGTTCCCACCGCCCAGAGCGCGGTCCCCGCCCAGACCCATCCGCCGGGCGGTCCCGCCAGGTAGTACGCGGCCTGCACCGGCAGGGAGATCAGCCAGACCAGCGCCCCCTGGAGGAGGTACACCTTCCGCAGGGCGTACAGGTCGGGACTGCCCGGCGCCTTGGCGAGCATGGCCGCGTAGCGCGGGTCCTCCCCGTGGCCGTGGCCGCGCCGGCCGATGTGCACGGCCAGCCGCAGGCCCCAGACGACGGTCAGCGCGGTCACCAGGACGCGGAGCACCCCGTCCCCGTGGCCGTTCGACATCGCGTACGAGATCAGGGCGACGGCCGCGAAGCCGAGGCCCCAGGCCACGTCGACGATCCGGTGCAGGCGTTTGCGGAGGGCGACCAGGAACGTCACGAGCATGACGGCGAGGGCCGCTCCCGCCCCCGCGGCAAGATTCGTCCCGAACGCCCCCCACGCGAAGCCGTTCATTGTCCGGCCGCCGGGCCCCGGCCCGCGTCCGCCGGTGCGGCGTCGGCGTCCCCGCGCTGTCCGGGTACCGCTCCCGGCACCGGGTACCAGCCGTGCCGGGTGGCCGGCAGGCCGGCCGCGCCGCCCGCGTCGGGCCGCACGGAGAGGATCTGGTCGACCCCCATCCGCCGTTCCTCGAAGGCGAGCGCGCCGCCCACCAGGTAGAGCCGCCAGACGCGGGCGGTCTCCTCCCCGACCAGGGCGACGAACTCGGGCCAGCGCTCCTCCAGCGTGCGGTGCCATGCCTCGACGGTCAGCACGTAGTGCTCACGCATCGACTCGACGTCACGGACCTCCAGCCCGGCGCCTTCGAGGAGGCCGACCGTCTCGCCGAGCGGGCGCATGTGCATGTCCGGTGCGATGTACGACTCGATGAAGGCCCCGCCGCCGGGAGCGGTCGTCCCTCGGGACATCTGCTGGACCAGGGCGCGTCCCCGTGGCCGGAGCACCGAGTGCAGCAGCGCCGCGAAGGCCGGGTACTCGGCGTCGCCGACGTGCTCCCCCATCTCGACGGCGGACACGGCGTCGTACCCGCCCCGGAATCCGGGCAGTCCCGCGATGTCGCGGTAGTCGCGGTGGTGCACCTCGACGAGTTCCCCCAGATCGCGCGCCTCCACCTCACGGCGTACGTGGGCGGCCTGTTCCGCGGCCAGGGTGACGGCGGTGACGCGGACTCCGTGACGGGCCGCCGCGTGGAGTGTCAGGGACCCCCAGCCGCAGCCGATGTCCAGGAGGCGCGCGCCCGGCTCCAGGTCGAGCTTGCGGCAGATCAGCTCCAGCTTGTCGCGCTGGGCGTCGGCCGGTCCGTAGCCGGGGGCGTCGGAGGTCCAGTAGCCGCACGAGTAGGCCATGGTCTCGTCGAGCAGCAGGGAGTAGAAGGCGTTCGACAGATCGTAGTGGTGGCTGATCGCGGCCCGGTCGCGGGCCTTGCTGTGCAGCGCGCCGCGGAGCCCCGCGCGGGCCGCCGGTACGGGCGGGCGCGGCCCGGCCGCCCCGAGGCGCAGGGCGGTGCCGGCCGCCCTGAGGCGGTCGGCGACTGTGGGCCGGGGCGCCCGCAGACCCTGCTCCCTCGATGCGCGGCGCATCGCGCGGAGTCCGTCGGCGAGGTCGTCGGCGATGTCGATGTCCCCGGAGATGTAGGCCTCGGCGAGGCCGAGTTCGCCGGGCTCCCAGAGGAGCCGGCGCAGTGCCCTGCGGGAACGGACGTGCACGGTGGGGGCGTCCTCGGGGCCGGTCTCGGTGTCGTCCCACATCCTGATCCTGACCGGCGGCGGGCCGCCGAGGAACTGCTCGATGACGGGCGCGATGCGCTGTGCCGCGCCTCCCGGGGTGTCGGTGGAGGTGTTCACGCGGTGTCCTCACGGCTCAGGAGAATCTGCTGCACGTCGAGATAGCCGGACCGGAAGCCGGCCTCGGAATAGGCGAGATAGAAGGTCCACATACGACGGAAGGTCGCGTCGAAGCCGAGGGCGTCGACCTGGCCGGCCCGCTCCCCGAAGCGTTCCCGCCACAGCCGCAGCGTCTCGGCGTAGTGCGTGCCGAAGCTGTCGCGCCGCTGTATCCGCAGGCCCGTGTGCCCGGTGGTGACGCGTTCCATCGCCTCGGTGGAGGGCAGCAGCCCGCCGGGGAAGATGTACTTCTGGATCCAGGTGTACGTGTTGCGGCTGGCGAGCATCCGGTCGTCCGGCATCGTGATGGCCTGCAGCGCGATCCGTCCGCCGGGCGCGAGACACCGCTCCAGGGTACGGAAGTAGACAGGCCAGAACTCCTCCCCGACCGCCTCGATCATCTCGACGCTGACGATCGCGTCGTACTCCCCGGTGACGTCGCGGTAGTCGCTGAGCCGCACGTCGACCCGGTCCTCGTGACCGGCCGCACGGATCCGGTCCCGCGCCAGCTCCCGCTGCTCGCGGGACAGCGTGAGGGTGGTGACGCGGGCGCCCCGCGCGGCGGCGCGGACGGCGAGTTCGCCCCAGCCGGTGCCGATCTCCAGCAGTTCGGTGCCGGGACCGACGCCGGCCAGGTCGAGCAGCCGGTCGATCTTGCGGTGCTGGGCGGCGGGCAGGAGGTCCTGTTCGGCGGGGAAGCCGCGGAAGACGGCGGCGGAGTACGTCAGCGTGTCGTCGAGGAAGAGGGCGAAGAGGTCGTTCGACAGGTCGTAGTGGTGGCTGATGTTGTCGCGGGAGCCCTCGGGGGTGTTGGCCTGCGCGGCGGGTTGTCGCGGGGCCCACAGCCGGCGCAGCCTCTGCAGCGGCGCGGGGACGAGGTCGGCCGCGTGCCCGGCGAGCACGGTCAGGACACCGACGAGGTCGGGCGAATCCCATTCGCCCGCCATGTACGACTCGCCGAATCCGATGAGCCCGCCCGCGCCGATCCGGCGGAAGAACGCGCCGGGTTCACGGATCTCCATCAGCGGCCCGCCCAGGCCGATGCTGTCGCCGCCCGCGAGCCCGACACGCAGCGGAAGGCGGTCCAGCGCGTGGCGTACGAGCCGTTCGGCGACGGCGGTCCTGGTTCCGGAGGCCCGTGGCAGGGCGACGACATCGGGCCAGCGCCCCGGGTCCGCACCGGCGGCGCGGGCCGGGACGGCGTCGCGGGGGGCCGGGACGAAGGGCGCGAGGGACGGGAGAGGAGAGAGGTGAGGGGTGGGTGAGGCGGGAGAAGTAGGTGAGACGGGAGAGGTGGGCACCTTCACTGCATGCCTTCCTGGGTGCGGTGACGGGGACGTGGCTGTACGGGCAGCCGGCGCAGGTACAGCCGGATGCCGTGCAGCCGAATCGCGGCGGAGACGACCGCGGTGGAGAAGGGGTGGCGCAGGAACAGCCGGAGCAGCTGGGAGGGCGTGCCGGGACGCCGGGTTCCGCGTACGGTCGCGGTGAACGGGCGTGCGCCCTCGCGCTCCAGGTGGATCGTCAGATGCAGTCGGCGGTCCGGGGCGGGGAGCCGCATCCGGTAGTCGCCGTCCACCGGGAAGAACGGCGACACATAGAAGTCCTTGCCGGTGACCGCCCGGTCGGCGGCGTCCGGGCGCAGCAGGTAGCCGTGGCGTTCCCCGTAGGTGTTGTGCACCTCGGCGACCACGCAGAGCGGGGTGCCGTCCAACCGGTGGCACCAGTAGACGGTCAGCGGGTTGAAGACGTGACCGAACACCCGGGCCTGGGTGAGCATCGTGACGGTGCCGTCGGCGAGTTCGACGCCGTGGGCCCGCAGGAACCGTTCGAGCCCGGCCCGGATGGTGGGGGCCGTGCCGCCGAAGTGGTCGCGGGAGTCGAAGCGGGCCAGCGGGCGCAGGACGGAGGGCAGCCGCGGCGGACGGTCCGGGTCGATCAGCCACAGGTAGGTGCGGTGCCGCAGGGCGTATCCGCGGGGCGTGGTCCGTACGTGGGTGACGGTGCACGGATAGAGGGCGGCGCCGGTGCCCGGGGTGAGGGTGCCGGTGGCGCGGGTGCCGGTGGCCGGGTCGAGGGTGCCGGTCACCAGGTCACCCCCAGCGCGGCGGCCGCCTCCGCGCCGGAACGGCAGCCGTCCTCGTGGAATCCCCAGCCGTGGTACGCCCCGGCGTAGGCGGTGACCGGTCCGGAGAGGGCGGGAAGGCGGGCCTGGGCGGCGACCGATTCCGGGGTGAACACGGGGTGTTCGTAGACCGTGCGGGCCCGGACGAGGCCCGGGTCGATCCGGTCGGCGCCGTTCAGCGTGACGACGAACCGCTCGGGGGCGTCCAGGCGCTGGAGGCGGTTCATGTCGTAGCTGACGGTGACCCGGTCGGCGTCGGCCGCGCAGGACGGCATCAGGTAGTTCCAGGAGGCCGCGGCGCCACGGCTGCGCGGCAGCAGTGTCGTGTCGGTGTGCAGCAGCGTGGGATTGCGTGAGTGGCGGAACGCCCCGAGGGTGCGCCGTTCGTCGTCGGTGGGGTCGGCCAGCAGCCGGAGCGCCTGGTCGGGGTGGGTGGCGACGACGACCTCGTCGTACTCCTGCGTGGTGCCGTCATCGGTGACCACCTCCACGCCGTCGCTGTGCCGCCGTACCGCCCGTACGGGGGTGGACGTGCGCACGGAGTGGACCTCTTTGACGAGGCGGTCGACGTAGGCGCGTGATCCGCCGGTGACGGTCCGCCACACCGGGGACCCGCCGATCGAGAGCATCCCGTGGTGGTCCATGAACCGGAAGAGGTAGCGGGCCGGGTAGCGCGTCGCGGTCACCGGGTCGCAGGACCAGACGGCGGAGACCATCGGCGTCAGGAAGTGGGCGGTGAAGTACGGGGAGAAGCGGCCGCGGGCCGCGAACTGTCCGAGAGTCAGGGCGGACGCGCCGTCGTCCCGGGCGAGCAGCGCCCGGGCCGCCCGGTGGAATCGGGGCACCTCGGCGAGCATCCGCAGGTACGGGCCCCGCAGCAGAACGCCCGGCCGGGCGAAGAGCCCTGCGGCGCCCCGGGCACCGGCGTACTCCAGGCCGCAGCCCTCGCAGCGCACGGACATGCTCATCTCCGACTCCTGGGTGGCCACGCCCAGTTCTCCGAAGAGCCGGAGGAGATGGGGGTACGTACGCCGGTTGTGCACGATGAAGCCCGAGTCGACGCGGTGCGTACGGCCGTCCGACGAGGTCAGATCGTGGGTGTGGGCGTGGCCGCCGACGCGTTCGTCGGCCTCGTACAGGGTCACGTCCCGTGCCCTGCCCAGGACGTACGCGGCGGTCAGCCCCGCCACTCCACTGCCCACCACGGCTGTGCGCCGCCGCTGCGTTGTCATTCGGGGTTCCTTCCGGTGTTCCACGCTGGCCGGGCTCTGCCGGAGAGCCGCTCAGAGGTCATTCGGTGTGGGTCGGCCCGCGGATTGCCCCTTCGGCGAAGTTCCTTCGATCGGGTGAACGACCAATCCGCCGGGCGCCCGGCACCGAACTCCCGGTGTGACAACAGACCGATACGTTTCGCAGAAGCACGGGGCCTCCGGGTCCCGGCGGTCCCGCTGGGTGCGTGCCGCGTTCGCCGCGCTCGGCGGTCTGATCGCCGGGTTCACGGCCCTGTGCGTGGCCGAACTCGTCGCGGCTGCCGTACGTCCCGAGGCGGGTCCGGTCACGGCGGTGGGCGGGGCGGTCATCGACCGCACTCCCGCGGCCGTCAAGGACTTCGCCGTACGGAATTTCGGCGCCGACGACAAGCTGGTGCTGCAGCTCGGGATCCTCGTCCTCCTGGCGGTCTTCGCCATGGCGGTGGGGGTCCTCGCGCTGCGGCAGCGGTGGAGCGGCGCTGCGGCCGTACTGGTCTTCGGCGTGGTCGGGGCGGTGTCCGCGGCCGGGCGGCCCGAGGGCCGCGCGGCGGATGCGCTGCCTTCGGTCGTGGGTGCGCTGGTGGCCGCGGGAGTGCTGTATCTCCTGGCCGGGCGGCCGGCCGCGGCAAGCGCTCCGCCTCCCGTGGTCGACGGCACGGACGCCGGTACGGGCGACGGGACGAACGGCGACACGGACGGCGACACGGACGGCGGGGTGCGGGGCACCTTCGACCGCCGCGGATTCGTGATCGCGGCGACCGCCGCGGCGGCGGCCTCGGCCGGTGCGGGTCTCCTGGGCCGACGGCTCCAGGCGTCCGAACTGGCCGGGGTCTCCGCCTCACGCGGTGACGTCGTCCTCCCTGCGCCGGCCTCTCCCGCAGCCGCGGTACCGGACGGCGCGGATCTGGGCATCCGGGGCCTGAGTTCGTTCGTCACCCCGAACAAGGACTTCTACCGGGTGGACACCGCACTGGTGGTGCCGCGTGTCGACGCCGACCGGTGGCGGCTGCGGATCCACGGCAAGGGGGTGGCGCGACCCGTCACCCTCGGCTTCCAGGACCTCCTGCGGCGTGAGCTGGTCGAGCGCGACATCACGCTGACCTGCGTGTCCAACCAGGTGGGCGGTCCGTATGTGGGCACCGCCCGGTGGATCGGCGTGCGCCTGGCCGCTCTGCTGGCCGAGGCCGGGGTGAGGCCGCCGTCCAAGGGCGGGCCCGCGGACCAGATCGTGGCGCGGTCCGTGGACGGGATGACGATCGGCACCCCGGTCGAGGAGGTCATGGACGGCCGCGACGCACTGCTCGCGGTCGGCATGAACGGCGAACCGCTGCCGTTCGACCACGGCTTCCCCGTCCGGATGGTCGTCCCCGGTCTCTACGGCTACGTCTCGGCGTGCAAGTGGATCCAGGACATCGAGCTGACGACGTTCGACGCGTACGACGCGTACTGGGTCGAACGTGACTGGTCCCGCGAGGCTCCGGTCAAGACCCAGTCACGCATCGACACGCCCCGCCCCTTCGCCTCCCCGCGCGCGGGGACCGTACCGATCGCCGGTGTCGCCTGGGCCCAGCACCGGGGCATCGCCCGGGTGGAGGTCCGGGTCGACGGCGGTGAGTGGCACACCGCGCGGCTGGCCGCCGAGGCCGGCCGTGACACCTGGCGCCAGTGGGTGTGGGAGTGGCCCGCCACGACCGGCCACCACACCCTCGAGGTCCGCGCGACGGACCGTACCGGCGCCACACAGACCGACAAGCGGGTCGGCACCGTGCCCGACGGTGCGACCGGGTGGCACTCGGTGGTGGTCGACGTGACCTGACCGCGCTCCCCGCCCCCCGAACCTCATCCTTCCTTTCCCTCTGTTGAGTCAACGATCCCTTCAGGAGAACACCATGAACACTCGTCACCTCCGCCGCATCGCCGTCACCGTGTCCGCCGCGGCCCTGCTGCCGCTGGCCCTGACCGCCTGCTCCAGCGACTCCGACACCTCCGCGGCCGGCTCCGACTCCGGTGCGGACAAGGCGGCGTCGAGCGCTCCGGCCAAGGAGACCGAGCCGACGGACGGGCCGTTCGGCCCGGGCTGTGCGACGGTCCCGAAGGAAGGCGCGGGCTCCTTCGACGGCATGGCGCAGGACCCGGTCGCCACGGCGGCGTCGAACAACCCGGCGCTGTCTACGCTGGTCGCGGCCGTCAAGCAGGCCGGCCTCGTCGACACCCTGAACAGCGCCGAGAACATCACGGTGTTCGCCCCGACCAACGGCGCCTTCGCCAAGATCCCGAAGGCCGACCTGGACAAGCTGCTCGCCGACAAGGCCGCACTGACCAAGGTGCTCACCTCGCACGTCGTGGGCCAGAAGCTGGCGCCTTCGCAGCTGGACAAGGGCTCCTTCGACACTCTGGCCAAGACCGGTCTCACCACCTCCGGTTCGGACATGTCGTACACCGTGAACGACTCCTCCAAGGTCGTCTGCGGCAACGTCCCGACGGCCAATGCCACGGTCTACATCATCGACACCGTCCTGATGCCGGCCGCCTGACACCCCGTTCCGCTCATACGATGACCCGCATGAGCGGAACGGGGCCCGAGGGCCGCACCCCTGGAGCGGGCGAACATCCGGACGCGGCCCGGAGGGACCGGACGGCCGGTGCCGTGGTCGGCTCCGCCGCCGGCGACGCACTGGGCGCCCCCTTCGAGTTCGGGGCGCCCGGTGTGTTCACCGCCCGCTTCCCGGACGGCGTGGGGACGCTGTGCGGGGGCGGCGGCTGGGACCCGGGCGAGGCGACGGACGACACACAGATGGCCGTTCTCGTCGCGGAGTCGCTGCTGGACAACGGCGGCCTCGAACTCCCCGACGTCTTCGACCGGTTCAGGCGCTGGGCGGCGGCCGAACCCAAGGACATCGGGCTGCAGACCGAGTACGTCCTGACGAGCGGGGAACCCTGGGACCTGGCCGCCGCCCGGCACTTCCAGGTCAACCCGCGTGCGGCGGGCAACGGTTCGCTGATGCGGGCGACCACCTCCGCCGTGTACTTCGCGCGCCGGGGGCGGGTGGCGACCATGGACGCCGCCCGCCGCATCGCGGCCCTGACCCACGGCGACCGGGCGGCCTGGGAGGGCACCGCGGTCTTCCACGAGCTGGTGCGCGTCGCCCTGGACGGTGACGACCCCCTCTCCGCAGTCCCCGGCGCACTCGCCGAGGTGCACACCGACCACCGGGCCCGCTGGGCGACCGTGCTCGCCCCGGACTGGCATCCCGACGACGCCACCGAGTTCAACGGCGCGGTGTGGCCGTGCCTCGGCACCGCGCTGTGGGCGCTGCGCAGCACCTCCGGTTTCGAGAGCGCGCTCGCCGCGGCGGTCGATGTGGGCGGCGACACCGACACGGTGGCGGCCGTCACCGGCGGACTGGCAGGAGCGGTGTACGGGCTCGTCGCCGTCCCGGAACGCTGGACGCGGTGCCTGCACGTACCGCTGCCGGGATACGAGGACCGGGTTCTACGGACCCCCGACCTGGTGTCACTCGCCGGACGGCTCGACGGAATCGCAGAATCCACCCCCCTGAAGGCCTACACATAAGGGATATATAAGAGCAGACTGGGTCGGGAGAGATAGTGACCGCCTACCAGCCGCGGCCACTCTCGCAAGGCACGAAGGGACGAATCTCATGAGTAACGTCTCGCACACCAGAGGTGACATCAGCGGTCACCCCGATGCTTCCGAGATGCGGGCGCGCCACGACCGCGTAGTCAGTGGCGGAGGCCGCAGCACGGCCCTCGCGGACGCACCGCTCTTCCTGCTGGGTCTGTACTGCGCCGTCTCGCCCTGGGTGCTCCACTTCAGCGCGAGCCAGCCCGACCTGGTGACGCACAACCTCGTCATCGGTATCGCGATAGCGGTGCTGGCGCTGTGCTTCACCGCCATGCCCGAGCGCATGACCGGCATGAGCCTGGCCATCTGCGCCCTGGGCGCCTGGCTGATCGTGTCGACCTGGATCGTGGGCAGCAGCCCCGACATGGGCGTCATCCTCAACAACGTGATCGTCGGAGGCCTGGCGGTCGTACTGGGGGCGGTTTGCGCGGGAGTCGCGGTGAAGAACAAAAAGGAGTAGCGGATTCCCAGACAGAAGTGGCCACAGGCACGGACACCGAGCCTGCGGCCACTTGCTGTTCCTTCGCCGGGAACCACGGGGGATCACCCTGCGCACCGGACCTGCCGGGGGGCCCGCCGGACCCGCAAGGGACCACCGGGCGAACCCGCCGGACCCGCAGTGCATCCGTGCGTACCCGCGGGGATCACCCCACCGAGCTGTACGCCACCACGCCCCGCAGCACCGCGTCGACGGCCTTGTGCGCGTTCTTCGCCACCGAACTCCCGTCCCGGGGCGCGGCGGCCGCGATCTGGCCGAGCACGTCGATGACCTGCTTGCACCATCGTACGAAGTCGCCCGCCGGCATCTCCGCCTCGCGGAGCACCTCGTCCAGCGTCCGCCCCGAGGCCCACATGTAGACCGCCCAGGCGAAGCCGAGGTCGGGTTCGCGCTGGCCGACCCCTTCCGTCTGGCTGATCTTGAAGTCCTCCTCCAGGGCGTCGAGTCTGCCCCAGATGCGGACCATCTCACCCATCGCCGCCTTCACCGGACCCGACGGCAGCTTGGGGGCCACCGCGTCGTCCGCCTGCCGCGCCTCGTAGACCAGCGCGGAGACGCACGCGGCCAGTTCGGCCGGGTTCAGCCCCTCCCAGACGCCCTCACGCAGGCACTCGCTGGCCAGCAGGTCGAGCTCCCCGTACAGCCGTGCGAGCCGTCTGCCGTTGTCCGTGACCTCGCTGTCGCGCAGGTAGTCGAGCTCGGTCAGGAGCGCGACGATCCGGTCGAAGGTCCGGGCGATGGTGTTCGTCCGGCCCTCGATCCGCTGCTCCAGCTGCCGCGTGTCACGCTGGAGCCGGTGGTAGCGCTCCGCCCACCGGGCATGGTCCTCGCGCTCGTCGCAGCCGTGGCAGGGGTGCGCGCGCAGCTCCGTGCGCAGCCGGGCGATCTCCCGGTCGTCGGCCGCCGCGGCCCGCTGCTTGCGGTGCCGCCCCGGATCGATGTGCCCGGCCTTGCTCCGCAGCGCGGAGGCCAGGTCGCGGCGCGACTGCGGTGAGCGCGGGTTGAACGACTTGGGCACCCGCATCCGCTCCAGCGCCTCGACGGGCACCGGGAAGTCGATCTGGGCCAGCCGCTTGACCTGCCGTTCGGCGGTCAGGACCAGCGGGCGCGGTCCGTCGTGGTACTCCAGCCCGCGGTGCCCGTCGGTTCGTCCCGCCGGCAGCCCCGGGTCGAGGACCAGCGCGAGGCCGGCGAACTTCCCCGTCGGCACATGGATGACGTCACCGGGCTTGAGCTTCTCCAGGGACGTCGAGGCGGCGGCCCGCCGCTGCGCGGCACCCTGCTTGGCCAGGTCCGTCTCGCGGTCCTTCAGGTCGCGGCGCATCCGCGCGTACTCCTCGAAGTCCCCGAGATGGCAGGTCATGCCCTCGCGGTACCCCTCCAGGCCCTCCTCGTTGCGCTGGACCTGCCGGGAGATGCCGACGACCGAGCGGTCCGCCTGGAACTGCGCGAAGGAGGTCTCCAGCAGCTCACGCGACCGGTGCCGCCCGAACTGCTGCACGAGATTCACGGCCATGTTGTACGAGGGCCGGAAGCTGGAGCGCAGCGGGTACGTGCGGGTGCCCGCGAGTCCGGCGAGCGCCCCGGGGTCCATGCCCCGCTGCCACAGGACCACCGCGTGGCCCTCGACGTCGATGCCCCGGCGCCCGGCCCGTCCGGTCAGCTGGGTGTACTCGCCGGGCGTGATGTCGGCGTGCTGTTCGCCGTTCCACTTGACGAGCTTCTCCAGCACGACGGAACGCGCGGGCATGTTGATGCCGAGTGCCAGCGTCTCCGTGGCGAAGACCGCCTTGACGAGGCCCCGCACGAACAGTTCCTCGACGACCTCCTTGAAGGTCGGCAGCATTCCGGCGTGGTGCGCGGCGATGCCCCGCTCCAGGCCTTCGAGCCACTCGTAGTAGCCGAGGACGTGCAGGTCCTCGCCGGGGATGGACGCGGTCCGCTCCTCGACGATCTCCCGGACCAGCCGGCGCTTGTCCTCGTCGTTGAGCCGCAGCCCGGCCTGCAGGCACTGCTGCACGGCCGCCTGGCAGCCGGCCCGGCTGAAGATGAACGTGATCGCGGGCAGCAGCCCTTCGGCGTCGAGCCGGTCGATGACCTCGGGCCGCGACGGGGTCCAGATGCGGCTGCGCTGACGGCGCTCGCGCTCACGGTCGGCCTCGCGGACCATCTTGCCGCGGCGGCGCTCGCGCGGGTTGTACCCGCGCTGGTTCTCCATCCGGGCGAGCCTGACGAGGTCGGGATTGACCTCACGCCTGCCGGTGCCCCGGCCGCCGTGGTCCGTCTCCTCCTCGAAGAGGTCGTACATCCGGCGCCCGGCCATGACGTGCTGCCACAGCGGCACGGGCCGGTGCTCGGAGACGATCACCTGGGTGTCACCCCGGACGGTGTCCAGCCAGTCGCCGAACTCCTCGGCGTTGGACACGGTCGCCGACAGCGACACCAGGGTCACCGACTCCGGCAGGTGGATGATCACTTCCTCCCAGACGGCGCCGCGGAAGCGGTCGGAGAGGTAGTGCACCTCGTCCATCACCACGTAGCCGAGGCCGGTGAGCGCCTGGGATCCGGCGTACAGCATGTTGCGCAGCACCTCGGTGGTCATGACGACCACGGGTGCGTCCGCGTTGACGCTGTTGTCCCCCGTCAGGAGTCCGACCTTGTCCGCGCCGTACCGTCTGACGAGGTCGGTGAACTTCTGGTTGGACAGGGCCTTGATGGGCGTGGTGTAGAAGCACTTGCGGCCCTGGCGCAGGGCCAGGTGCACCGCGAACTCGCCGACGATCGTCTTCCCCGACCCCGTGGGGGCCGCGACCAGCACCCCCTTGCCCGCTTCCAGGGCCTTGCAGGCGTCGATCTGGAACGGATCCAGACCGAACTCGTACATCTCGCGGAAGGGCCCGAGGGCCGTGGCCTGCTCGGCCGCACGGACCCGAGAAGCCTGGTATCGCTCAGCTGGTGAGAGGTCCTCTGTCATCTTGATACGAGCCTACCCGCCAGGTATGACAGTCAGCCCGATCTTTATTTCACGGTGCGAGGACCCGCACGGCGGCGGGTACACAGGTCGCCGTGAGCGGCAGCGGACCCAGCGGTTCGCCGTCCGCGTACGCGGTGGTGCCGGCCGCGGCCAGCTCGATGGACGAGACCCGGTGGACACCGACCGCGGGATGGCCCAGATGCGTCCCCCTGTAGACCTGGGGGAAGACCCTGAGCAGGGTGGTACGGCTGCAGTCGCCGACGACGGTCACGTCGAAGAGCCCGTCGTCCATGACGGCGTCCGCGCAGATCCGCATGCCGCCGCCGTACGTGGAGCCGTTTCCCACGGCGATCAGCGTCGCCTCGATCTCGCGCACCGGACCGCCGTCCAGCCGGACGCGGTACGGGATCGGCCGGAAGGCCGCCAGTTCGGCGAGGATGGCCAGGTCGTACTTGAACCGTCCGCCGACCAGGCGCATCCGGTTCCCCCGGTCGTTGACCCGCGAGTCGAAGCCGGAGGCGAGCACGGAGCCGAACCAGCGCCCGCCGGCCCGGCCGAGGTCGATGTCGCGCGCGGTCCCCGCCTTGAGCACCTCGGCCGCCAGCCGTCCCGCCGCGGCCGGATCACGGATCGGCAGCCCGAGCGCACGGGCGAAGTCGTTGCCGGTGCCGACGGCCACGGCACCCAGCGGGGTGTCCGTTCCGGCGACGGCCTGCAGGGCGAGGGACATCATGCCGTCACCGCCCACGGCTATCAGGGCGCCGGTCCCGCAGGCCACGGCCTCACGGGCCCGGCGAAGGGCGTCGTCGGCGTCCTCGCCGAGCACCGTACGCACGGAGAAGCCCGCGTCCCGCAACGCGGAAGCGGCCGGCTGCGCGGCCCGCGCGCCCCGGCCGCGTCCTGCGGTGGGATTGACGAAAAGTGTGATCTCGCTGGTCACCGGGGGTCCCCCTGGACGAAGTCTGGGGAGACCCTACAAGGTCAGGTGATGTCGTCGTAACCGTTGAGCCGGTGGGGCCGGCCGCCGTCGGACTCGCCGCTCGCCTGCCCGGGAAGGGCCGCGCGGACAGGAGTGACGCTCTCGACCGCTCCGACGCCCTGGGGTGTGAGGTCCAGCTTCGAGGCCTCGTCGTCGTCGAGCTCGGCGTCGGGGTTGCGGCGCTGCCTGCGCTTGTCGTTGAGCAGCGAGAAACCGACCGCGACGAAGTACAGGACCGCGAGCGGCCCCGCCAGCAGGAGCATCGAGATGGGCTCGCCGCCCGGCGTCGCGATCGCCGCGAACGCGGTGAGGCCGACCAGCATCCCGCGCCACCAGCGCAGCATGCGGGCGCCGGACAGGGCGCCGGTCATGTTGAGCAGGATGAGCAGCAGCGGAAGCTCGAAGGCCAGCCCGAAGACGATCACCATGCGGGTGATCAGGTCGAGGAAGTCGTCGAGCGGCAGCAGGTTCTTCACGTTGTCGGGCGTGAAGCCGAGCATGATCTCGGCGGTCTGCGGCAGGATCGTGTAGGCCAGGTAGGCACCGGCCATGAAGAGCGGAACCCCGGCGGCCACGAAGGCCATCGAGTAGCGCTTCTCCTGCTTGTGCAGGCCCGGGGCGACGAACGCCCACAGCTGGAAGAGCCAGACGGGGGTGGCGAGCAGCACACCCGCCATCAGGGACACCTTCAGCGCGATGGTGAAGGGTGACAGCAGACCGTTGGTGGTCATCTCCGCGCACGGCCGGCCGTTGACCATGGTCACGGCGCCGTTCTTGCAGCCGACCGAGTCCAGGATCGGCTTCATCAGGAACTCGAAGATTTCCTTCTGGAAGAACGCTGCCGCGATCACGGCGACCACGATGGCCAGGACCGACTTCAGCAGTCGGTTGCGCAGCTCACGCAGGTGATCGAGGAGGGGCATCCGCCCCTCGTCGTCCTTCTCCTGCTTGCGGGCAGACTTGAGCAACCCACTTCCCTCGTCTCGTGCGACAGCTGTCGGTGGTGCGAGTCAGCTGTCAGCTCTGGGTGGTGGGCTTGGCCTCGCTGACCGGGCGGGAGCTGGAGACGTCCCCGGGAGCGGCCTGGATGGTACGGGCGGGAGCGGCCGGCGGAGCGGTGTCCGCGACGGTCTCCGTGGTGGGCGCCGCGGGCTCCGCGTCGTCCTTCTTCATGGCCTTCGCCTCGCTCTTGAGGATGCGGGCCGACTTGCCGAGCGAACGCGCCATGTCGGGAAGCTTCTTGGCACCGAAGAGCAGCAGGATGACAGCGATGATCAGAACGATCTCGAGGGGCTTCAGATTGCCGATCATGTGCGACTTCCTTCTCACTGAGGCGACTGGAGGGTGGGCTCGCTACCCGTTCGGCCGGACATACGTCCGACCTTCGCGCTGGCAGCGATCGTAACCCGCAGGGGTAAACGCGAGGCAATGCCCGCGCGTACTCCCGCTTGCGGCCCGCACCTCCCTGCCTGGGCCGACCTCAGCAGCGTACCCCCCGCAACCGTGAATCTGGAGGGCGCCGCCTGTCTATCGCAGGGCCTCCCCGGTCTCCGCGAGACCGGTGGCCGCTCGTTCGAGATCCTCGGCCGCTCGGTTGATCCGCTGTGTGGTCGCGGCGACCTGCCTGCCGAGCCGTTGCGCCTCGACGAAGACCTTGACGGCCAGGACGCCGAGCACGGCCAGGCCGAGGAATCCCAGGGCGATGGCGAGCATGGGCCAGAACATGGACGGTGCCTCGATGTCTTCTCGTAGCTGCGGGACGGCCTGCGGGCGCTACCGCAGGGCGGTGTGGAGGCGCAGCGTCCGCACTCCGCCGCCGGAGAGCAGTTCGACGATGCGCTCTCCGGCCGGCTTGCGGACCGCGGAGCCGCACTCGGGGCAGGTGAAGGTGTAGAAGGTGGTGCGCCGGCTGGCGCCTATGGCGAGGCGCAGGGCTCCCGCCGCGAGCTCGAAGCGCCCCCGGCAGTCCGGGCACGCGGCCCGGAACCGTACGGCGGCGGGCACCGGCACGGGTGCGGGTCCGCCCTGCCTTCCGTGCCCGCCCGATATCGCCGTCATATGACTTCTGTCTCCCCGGTGCACCGCCGGCCGCCCCTCAGAGCGCATCGTCGTAGGCGGCCAGTGCCTCACGCGCCGCCAGTCGGGCGCTGTGCGCCAGGTCCTGGGGGGCCGTGATGCGCCCTTCGCCGCCCAGCCGTAGCGCGAGCCTGCGCAGCGAGGCCGGGTCGGGGGTGCGCAGGGTGATCCGCATGCCCCCGTCGGGCAGCTCCTCGGCGCTGTCGTGCGGGTAGTACTCGGCGACCCATCTGCCCCCGGGGCCCACCTCGACCACGACCTCCGGGTCCTCGGCCGCCGGCTGGACCAGCCCTTCGGACAGGTCGCGCAGCTCGATCTCCGGCGGTGCGGACGGGGCGTCGAGCAGCCGGATCTCGGCGACCCGGTCGAGCCGGAAGGTACGCCGCGCCTCGGTGAGCCGGCACCAGCCCTCCATGTACGTGTGGCCGACGGCGAACAGCCGGATCGGGTCCACCTCACGCTCGGTGAGCTCGTCGCGCGCGGGCGAGTAGTAGCGCAGCCAGAGCCTGCGCCGCTCGGAGATCGCCCGGTCGACGTCGGCGAAGACCCCTCCCTCGGACTCGAAGGTGACCGAGAGCCGGGAGCTCGCGGCCCCCACCTCACCGGCGGCGGTCTCCAGCTTCGCGGTGGCGCGTACCAGCGCCTGCCGGTCGCTCTCGCGCAGTCCGGGCAGCGTCGCCACCGCACGGGCCGCGACGAGGAGGGCCGTGGCCTCGTCCGCGGCCAGCCGCAGCGGCTCCGCGACGTCGTCCGGGTTGTGCCACCAGATCCGGTCGCCGTCGGTGTCGATGTCGAGCAGGTCACCGCCGCGGAAGCTGGTCCCGCACATGGGGAGCACGTCGAGGTCGGAGATCAGCTCGTCCTCGGTGATGCCGAAGGCCCTGGCGACGTCCTGGACATGCGCGCCGGGGCGCTCACGGAGGTACGTCACCAGGGAGAGCATCCGCCGGGTCTGGTCGATCGCGTTCGTGGCCACGAGTAGCGGTTCCCCTCAGTCCTTGGCCACGGCGCGCAGCCGGTCCATCACATCGGCCCGCAGATCGGCGGGTTCCGTCACGACGACGTCCGGGCCGAACTCGACGAGCCAGGCGTCCAGTCCGTGTCCGTACGGAATCTCCAACTCTTCCCAGCCGTCCCCGAGTTCCCGTACCGATATCGCGCGGGAGCGCAGCGGGTAGCCGGACCCGGCGCGCAGCCTGATGCGGGCGGTCCGGGTCGCGGTCTCCCCCGCCCAGCTCTCCACCGTCTCGCGGACGGTGACCACGTCGGGCACCGGGACCGTGAACGCGCCGGCGCGGGAGCGGACGCGCCCGGAGATCCGGGAC
This sequence comes from Streptomyces sp. NPDC058637, assembly GCF_042717325.1. Classification (NCBI taxonomy): domain Bacteria; kingdom Bacillati; phylum Actinomycetota; class Actinomycetes; order Kitasatosporales; family Streptomycetaceae; genus Streptomyces; species Streptomyces sp. NPDC058637. Next base: position 42,520 of record NZ_JBHXRD010000008.1, read on the forward strand.
AGCCGGAAGACCCGCTCGGCGCCCCGCTCGCGGTCCCAGCCGGCCAGGTACCAGTGGCCGCGCCAGCATTCGAGCGTCCAGGGTTCCACCTGGCGCTGCTCGGGGCGGGCGGCGTTGGCCTTGCGGTAGTCGAAGGTGACGGGGCGGCGGTCCCGGCAGGCGAGCATCAGCGGTTCGAAGGCGGCCTCGTGGACGGGGATGCGGGGTTCGAGGGCGCTGTGCACCTCGTACGCGTCCTCGGCCTCCGGCATGCCGGCGGCCCGCAGCTTCTGCAGGGCGCCGCTGGCGGCGCCGGCGAGCCGGGCCTGCTGCCAGACCTTGGCCGCGAGCCCGAGGGCCGCGGCCTCCTCGGCGTCCAGCGTGATGGGGGGCAGCCGGTTGCTGTCGCGGCGCGCGAGGTAGCCGGTCTCCCCGTCGAGGTTCTCCACGGTCTCGATGACCAGGCCGAGTTCGCGCAGATCGTCCTTGTCGCGCTCGAACATCCGGTTGAAGGATTCGTCGGTGCCCGCTTCGAGATAGGCCTCGATGGACCCGCGGAGCTCACGTTTGCTGAGCGGGCGCCGGGTCCCCAGCAGACACAGTGCCAGGTTCATCAGCCGTTCGGCCTTGGCAATCGCCATCGACGCCCTTTCTCTACGTGCTCTACGACCGTCGACCGTACCGGTCCGGGGTGTCCGGACCAAAGCGAGGGCCCGTGCCTGACGGCACGGGCCCTCGCTGCTGTCACCTGGCGGATCAGACGGCGACCAGGTCGCAGACGAAGATCAGCGTCTCGCCCGGGGCGATGGAGCCGCCGCCCGCGCCGCGGTCGCCGTAGGCGAGGTGCGCGGGGATGGTCAGCTGACGGCGTCCGCCGACCTTCATGCCCTGGACACCCTGGTCCCAGCCCGCGATGACCTGACCGGCACCGAGCTGGAACTGCAGCGGGGTGCCGCGGTTCCACGAGGCGTCGAACTCCTCGCCGGTGGAGAACGCCACACCGACGTAGTGGACGGACACGGTCATGCCCTTCTCGGCGACCGCTCCGTCACCTTCCCGGATGTCCTTGATCTCCAGGTCCACCGGCGGCTCGCCACCCGGGAAGTCGATCTCGGGCTTCTCGATGCTCACTGAACTGCTCCTCTAAATGATGAACGGGGCAACCTGGACAGTCTTACATCTTTGTCAGGATGTCCACGGCCCACACGAGCGTCGACTTGGCGGGGACGGTCTGCTGCGCCTCGTCGCCGAAGGCCTGGTCCGGCGGGATGACGAGCAGCACCCGGCTGCCGACCTTCTTGCCGACGAGGCCGTTCTTGAGGCCCTTGACCGTGATCTGGGCCAGCGGGAAGGTCGCGGTCTTGCCCGTGTCGTAGGTGCTGTCGAACTTCTTGCCGCCCTTCCACAGGAAGGCCTCGTAGTTCACGACGACGCTGTCGGTCTCCTTGATGACCTCCCCGTCGGACTCCAGGACGTAGCTGGAGACGAGCTTCTCGGGCGGGTCGGACTTGGGGAACGTGACCTTCGGCGCCTTGCCGTCGGTGTTCGTCCCGACCTTCGGCAGGTCGATGTTGTCCTGGGCGACCACGGCGCCCTCCGCGGACTTCGGGACCTGCGTCGCCTTCACCACGTCGACGACGAAGACGAGGGTGGCGTTGGGCTTGATGTCCTCACCCTGGCCCGCCTCGCCGTAACCGAGTTCCGGCGGGATGACCAGCTGGACGCGGCTGCCGACCTTCTGGCCGACGAGTCCCTTGTCCCAGCCCTGGATGACCATGCCCGCACCGAGCGTCAGGTCGAAGGGCTGCTTGCGGTCGAAGCTGTTGTCGAACGGCTTGGTGGAGTCCCACGCCTGCCCGAGGTAGTTGACCTGGATCGCGTCGCCGTTCTTGAGCTCCGCGCCGTCACCCTCACTGATGACTTCGGTCTTCAGCTCCTTGGGTGGATCGCCCTCCCCCTTCGCCAGGGTGGGCTTCTCGCCGAACTTCGCCCCCGCGGTGATCGCGGGAACGCCGTTCTTGGACGAGGCGGACGAGGCGGAGTCGGAGGCCTTGTCGTCGCCGCATGCTGCGGTGGACAGCAGCAGGAGGGGGACGACGAGAAGGCCGGCAAGTCGGCGCACTGGTTCCTCAGATCTCAGACGGCACGTGGATGGGTCCCCGACACTCTAGGCCGAGCGAAGGGCCCCGTACGAGGAACGTACGGGGCCCGGTCGCATCCGCGGTGGGACAGGTCCTTCTCCGTCACATGCCCGCGATGAGCTTCTCCACCCGCTCGTCGACGGAACGGAAGGGGTCCTTGCACAGCACGGTGCGCTGCGCCTGGTCGTTGAGCTTGAGGTGCACCCAGTCGACGGTGAAGTCCCGGCGCTGCTCCTGGGCCCGGCGGATGAAGTCGCCGCGCAGCCGTGCCCTGGTGGTCTGCGGAGGCACGGACTTGCCCTCGAAGATCTTCATGTCGTTGCAGATGCGGGCGACCTGCCCCTTGCGCTCCAGCAGGTAGTAGAGCCCCCGCCGACGGTGGATGTCGTGGTAGGCGAGGTCTATCTGGGCGACCCTCGGGTTCGACATGGTCATGTTGTGCTTGGCCCGGTACCGCTCGATGAGCTTGTACTTCATGACCCAGTCGATCTCGGTGTCGATCCGGTCGAGGTCCTCGGCCTCGATGGCGTCCAGGGTGCGGCCCCACAGTTCGAGGACCTGGTCGACCGTGCCGGTGCGGATGCCCCGGCGCTCGACGAAGTCGACGGCCTTCTCGTAGTACTCGCGCTGGACCTCGACGGCCGAGGCCTCACGTCCGCTGGCGAGTCGCACCTTGCGCTGCCCGGTGATGTCGTGGCTGACCTCGCGGATGGCCCTGATCGGGTTCTCCAGGGTCAGGTCGCGCATCACCGTGCCCGCCTCGATCATGCGGAGCACCAGGTCGGTCGCACCGACCTTGAGCAGCATGGTCGTCTCGGACATGTTGGAGTCGCCGACGATGACGTGGAGGCGGCGGTACCGCTCCGCGTCGGCGTGCGGCTCGTCCCTGGTGTTGATGATGGGACGGGAACGCGTCGTCGCGGAACTGACGCCCTCCCAGATGTGCTCGGCACGCTGGCTCACGCAGTAGACGGCTCCGCGCGGGGTCTGCAGCACCTTGCCGGCACCGCAGATCAGCTGCCGGGTGACGAGGAAGGGAATGAGGATGTCCGCGAGCCGGGAGAATTCTCCGTGCCGGGCCACGAGGTAGTTCTCGTGACAGCCGTAGGAGTTTCCCGCCGAGTCGGTGTTGTTCTTGAAGAGATAGACGTCGCCCGCGATTCCCTCCTCGTGCAGGCGGCGTTCGGCGTCGACGAGCAGACCTTCGAGAATGCGTTCGCCTGCTTTGTCGTGCGTGACCAGTTCGGTCACGTTGTCGCATTCGGGTGTCGCGTATTCCGGATGCGATCCCACATCGAGGTACAGACGGGCGCCGTTCCGCAGGAAGACATTGCTGCTGCGGCCCCATGACACAACACGGCGGAAGAGGTAGCGCGCCACTTCATCAGGTGACAGTCGGCGCTGTCCCCTGAACGTGCACGTGACGCCGTACTCGTTCTCCAGCCCGAAAATGCGGCGGTCCATGACTGAACATTACGCCTTATGGCCTGAGCTGAAACCGGGTTCGGCCGCACCGTTTCGATCATTTTCCGATCCGGCCACGATCTCGGGCCCACGCGCGGGAACTGCGAGGACCCTTCCGGTGGCCAGCAGAACCAGCAGTGCGGCCACTCCGCCGGCTCCCGCGACGGCGAAGCTCCACGCCGTCCCGCCGAGCTCGACGGCCGGGCCGGCCACCGCCGTTCCGGCCGCCGCGCCCACCCCGAACGTCGTCACGAGCCAGGAGAACGCCTCGGTCACCGTGCCCCGCGGGGCGTGCCGGTCGACGACGATGAAGGAGCAGGCGATCGCCGGGGCCAGGAACACCCCGGCCAGTGCGGCCAGTGCGGTCATGGCGGGCACACCGGGGGTCAGCGTCAACGGCAGGTAGCCCAGGGCCAGCAGCGCGACGATGACCCTCAGCCGCTTCTCGGGCGGCCCGGCCCACTGCCGCGCCCCGTAGGCCGCGCCGCCGATCAGAGCGCCGAGCCCGAGCGCGGCCATCAGCCAGCCGTACACGGACTCACGGCCGTGGTCGTCGGCGTACGCGACTCCGGCGACCGTGATCGAGCCGAGCGCGAGCCCGACGAAGAAGAACGTCCCCAGCAGGGCCAGCAGTCCGGGCGAGCGCAGCGCGCCCAGCCAGTGCGCCTCGCGGGGAGCCGAACGCCAGGTGCGGGAGGGCTCGGAGAGCACCACCCAGAGCGCACCGAGGACGCCTATGGCGTTGATGACCAGGAGCGCGGCGGCCGGCGACCGGAGGGAGACCAGGACCGTCACGAGCAGCGGCCCCACCGTGAACATGATCTCCTGCGCAACGGCGTCCATGGCGTAGGCCCGGTGCACCCGGTCCTCCCGGCCGAGGACCGTGGGCCACAGGGCCCGCAGACCCCCTTCCAGGGGTGGCGTGAAGACACCCGCCACGATCACCGCCGCGTAGGCGGGCAGGAGCCGGTCGAGACCCATCAGGGCCAGTGCCGCCATGCCGAGTGCGGAGAGCACGGCGGCGGGGAGCTGGATCCGCGGCTGTCCGTACAGGTCCACGGCCCTGCCGAGCAGTGGCTGCCCCACGGCCGTCGCCAGGCCGTACGCGGCTGCGAGGGCGCCGGCCAGCGTGTAGCTGCCGCCCTCGGCCCGGGTGAACAGGACGATCGCGATGTGGGCCGTGCCGTTCGGCAGGCGTCCCACCAGTGTTCCCGCCAGCAGCCGGGCGGCATGCCGCGTCCGGAGGATGTCCATATATCCCGCGGCCATGTCCGCCCCTCTCGCCCGGTGGTGTCCACACACCGGCAGTTTTACGTATAACTTCAGCGTTCATACGTACCATGTGCGCAGTCGGCCGGTCCATCCCACGGCATCCGGCCCGCACAGCACGGAGGCACGAGTGAGCAGCGCGCGGCAGCCCGCACCACCCCGGCCGACCAGCCGCGACGTGGCCCGGGCCGCAGGCGTCTCCCAGGCCACCGTCTCGCTCGTGTTCGGCGGAAAATGGCGCGGAAGGGTCTCCGGGGCGACCGCGGAACGGGTGCGTGACAGCGCACGGGAGCTCGGCTACCGGCCGAATCTGGCCGCCCGCAGCCTGCGACTGGGCCGCACCCGCACGGCCCTCCTGGTCGTGCCCGCGCTCACCAACGAGTTCTTCGCCCGGGTCTACACGGGCGCCGCCGCCGTCGCCGCGGAGCACGAGTTCGGTGTGGTGCTCTACCCGTCGCCCGACGGGACGGGACCGGCCAGGGACCCGTTCGCCTCCGCCCGCGCGGCGCTCGACGGGGTGATCGCCTCGTCGATGGCGGCGGACGCGCTGGGGGCGTTGCGGAACGCGGACCTGCCGCTGGTGATGCTGGACAGCGATCCGCGGGACCACGGCACGGCGGCCCGGGTGAACCTGGAGATCGCGGACGGTATGCGGCAGGTGGCGGAGCACCTGCTGCACCTGGGCCACCGCCGCTTCGTCCACCTGGCCTCGGCCGTGGACACCTGGACCTTCGCGGTGCGTGCCCGGGCCCTCGCCGACGCCGTGCGGGCCGTCCCCGGCGCGACCGTCCACCGGGTCACGGCCCCGCTCGACGTACGGGCCGGGCGCGAGGCCGCCGAAGCGGTCCTGGCCTCCCCGGGGCCACCGCCGACGGCGATCGTGTGCGACGACGACATCCTGGCCGCCGGGGCCTGCAAGGCCGTCCGCAGACGGGGGCTGCGGGTGCCCGACGACATCTCCGTGACCGGCTTCGACGACCTGGCCCTGGCCACGGCGGTCGAACCCGAGCTCACCACGGTGCGGCTGCCGGCCGAGCAGGTCGGCGAACGGGGCATGACGGCCCTGCTGGCGGTCCTTGACGGCCGCCGGACGGAGCAGGCCGCTCTCCCTGTCCACCTGGTGGTGCGGGGCTCCACCGCGCCCCCGCCCGTCTCATGACGGTGCCCCCGGCCGCGCACGGCGGCCGGGGGCGGCGGACCGGAGGCCCGGGGTCCGGACTACTCCTGCGTGGTCCCGTCGGTGGGCGAGGCCGGGGTGTCGGTGCCCGGGGTTTCGGTCGCCGGGGTGTCGGCCTCCGGGGTGTCGGCCTCCTCGGTGTCGGACGGGGCGTCCGTCGGGGTCGCCCCCGCACCGTCCGCGTCCAGCAGCCGGGTCAGCTGCCGCCCGACGATCCGCTTGAACTTGCGCTGCTGCGGCCTCGTACGGTCCAGGACCGCGACCTCGAGCCGCTCGGCGGGGATCTCCCGCTCATTGCCGTTGGCCTCCCGGGAGAGTGCCTGGACGGCCAGCTTCAGGGCCTCCGCGAGCGACATCCCGTCGCGGTGACGCTGGTCCAGGAAGCTGCTGATCTGTTCCGCGTTCCCGCCGACCGCGACGGAGCCGTGCTCGTCCACGATCGAACCGTCGTGCGGCAGCCGGTAGATCTGGTCACCCTCCGGCCCCGCGCCGACCTCGGCGACCACCAGCTCCACCTCGTACGGCTTCTCGGCCGCGCTGGAGAAGATGGTGCCGAGCGTCTGCGCGTAGACGTTGGCCAGCCCACGGGCCGTCACGTCGTCGCGGTCGTAGGTGTATCCGCGAAGGTCGGCGTAGCGAACCCCGCCGATGCGGAGGTTCTCGTACTCGTTGTACTTGCCGGCGGCGGCGAAGCCGATCCGGTCGTAGATCTCGCTGAACTTGTGCAGCGCACGGGACGGGTTCTCGCCGACGAACACAATGCCGTCGGCGAACTGCAGCACAACCAGGCTGCGACCACGGGCGATGCCCTTCCGGGCGTATTCCGCCCGGTCGGCCATGGCCTGCTGGGGTGAGACATAGAACGGCGTCGACACCGGCTATCCGTCCCTTTCTGTCAGTGACGAGTGCATCAAGGAAGCGTCGGACCGGGTCAGAGCAGCGCGGCGCGGGGGCCGTCGGGCTGCTCGAGCCGACGCTCCAGGATCGCGCGTGCGATCTCCGAGGATTCCGTGTCGCCCAGCTTCCGGAAGCCCTCGTCCGTGATGACGGTGACGATCGGGTAGATCCGGCGGGCCACGTCCGGGCCACCGGTCGCCGAGTCGTCGTCGGCCGCGTCGTACAGCGCCTGCACGACCAGGGTGAGTGTCTGCTCCTCCGTCAGGTCCTCGCGGTACAGCTTCTTCATCGACCCGCGCGCGAAGACGGAACCGGAGCCCGTGGAGGCGTAGCCGTGCTCCTCGGAACGCCCGCCGGTGACGTCGTACGAGAAGATCCGGCCCTTCCCGCGGTCGACGTCGAACCCGGCGAACAACGGGACGACCGCCAGGCCCTGCATGGCCATCGCCAGATTGCTGCGGATCATCGTGGAGAGGCGGTTGGCCTTGCCCTCCAGGGAGAGCGTGGCGCCCTCGACCTTCTCGAAGTGCTCCAGCTCCAGCTGGAACAGCTTGACCATCTCCACGGCGAGGCCCGCCGTACCGGCGATCCCCACCGCCGAGTACTCGTCGGCCGGGAACACCTTCTCGATGTCGCGCTGCGCGATCATGTTCCCCATGGTCGCCCGCCGGTCACCGGCGAGCACCACGCCACCGGGGAACGAGGCCGCGACGATGGTCGTCCCGTGCGGCGCCTCGATGGCGCCCTGCAGCGGCGGCAGGCTGCGGTTGCCGGGGAGCATCGAGGGCGACTGGTCGGACAGGAAGTCCATGAACGAGGACGACCCCGGCGTCAGGAAGGCAGCTGGTAGACGCCCGGTGCTACGAGTGTTGGCTTCCACGCGTTTCCCTCCACGTATGCGGCTGCACGCCTTATGGCATCCGGCCGATCCTTGAGCTGCCCCAGGGCTGCGTTGCAGCTGAAGCACAGTACGCCACGGACCCTACCCGTCTCATGACAGTGATCCACATGCTGCGACCGAGCAGTTGGGCAGATACCGCAAACGCCCTGCTGAGCGGCGGTCAGCGTGTCCAACTCCGCTGGACCGGGGCCATACTTGCGCTGGATGTAGCTCATTCGATTTCGCTCGGCCCGGCATGGGCGACAGTGGCTCGGCCAGCCGTCGGACGACGACCTGTCGCGCTCCCACCGATCGTGCGGTTTCACCTCGCCGCACTGCGGGCAACGCTTGTGCCCCCGAGGCACCGGCACCTTGACCCGAACGGACCTGCCCTTGGCCTCCTGGCGCTGCCGGTGGTACTCGGCAGAGCATTTCCGGCAATTCGCCTGGAGGCCGTCCCGCATCGCCCTGTTACCGGCGAATGACTCCGCCGGCGGAGCCATTCGACAGGGAGAGCATTTCCCATCGGCGGGAATATCGGACATTAAGCCCTATTCTCCACCTTTCTGGACAAACGACCTCACGAAATCCTCAGCGTTGGACTCGAGGACGTCGTCGATCTCGTCGAGGACGTCGTCGACGTCGTCGCTCAGCTTCTCCTGTCGCTCCTGCAGGTCCTCGGAGACCTGCGCGTCCTGCGCCTGCTCCTCGGTCCCCTCGGTGGAGCGTGTCGCCTTCTGCTGTCCGCCGCCGGTGTCCTTGGTCGCCATGTAGCTCACCCCGCTCGGTTCGAAGCACGTGATCAGACCCTACCTACGGGGTCCGACATTGGCCCGGTACTTGTCTCAACGTCCGGAGGTCTCTTGATTGATTCCCAGCCGGTGGCCCTTTCAGCCCCCGGACAGCGTCCGGACCAGCTCTTCCGCGGTACGGCAGCGGTCCAGGAGGTCCTTGACGTGTTCACGGGTCCCGCGCAGCGGCTCCATCGTGGGAACCCGTTGCAGCGAGTCACGGTCGGGCAGGTCGAAGATGACCGAGTCCCAGGAGGCCGCGGCGACGTCGTCCGCGTACTGCTCCAGGCAGCGGCCCCGGAAATAGGCCCTGGTGTCCTCGGGCGGCTTCGTACGGGCCCGCTCGACGTCGCTCTCGTCCAGCAGGCGCTTGATCCTCCCCCGGGCCGCCAGGCGGTTGTAGAGGCCCTTGTCGGCCCGCACGTCGGCGTACTGGAGGTCGACCAGGTGCAGACGCGGCGCGTCCCAGTCCAGGCCGTCCCTGCGCCGGTAGCCCTCCATGAGCTCCTTCTTGGCGACCCAGTCCAGCTCGCCGGCGAGGCTCATCGGATCGTTCTCCAGGCGGTTCAGGGTGTCCTCCCAGCGGGCCAGGACGTCCCTGGTCTGCTCGTCGGCGTCCGCCCCGTACCGCTCCTCGACGTATTTGCGGCCCAGCTCGAAGTACTCCATCTGCAGTTGCACGGCGGTGAGTGTCCGGCCGCTGCGGAGCGTGACGAGCTGTCGCAGGGTCGGGTCGTGCGAGACCTGGTGCAGGGTGCGCACCGGCTGGTCGACCGCCAGGTCGACGTTGATGAAGCCGTCCTCGATCATGGCGAGGACCAGCGAGGTCGTGCCGAGCTTGAGGTAGGTCGAGATCTCGGAGAGGTTCGCGTCGCCGATGATCACGTGCAGCCTGCGGTACTTCTCGGCGTCGGAGTGCGGTTCGTCGCGGGTGTTGATGATGGGACGCTTGAGGGTGGTCTCCAGACCCACCTCGACCTCGAAGTAGTCCGCGCGCTGACTGAGCTGGAAGCCGTGCTCACGGCCGTCCTGGCCGATGCCGACCCGGCCGGCGCCGGTGACGACCTGGCGGGAGACGAAGAACGGGGTCAGATGGCGCACGATGTCCGAGAAGGGGGTTTCCCGCTTCATCAGGTAGTTCTCGTGCGTGCCGTAGGACGCGCCCTTGTTGTCGGTGTTGTTCTTGTAGAGGTGGATGGGCTGGGCGCCCGGGATGGCGGCGGCCCGCTCGGCGGCCTCCGCCATGACCCGTTCGCCGGCCTTGTCCCAGAGCACCGCGTCGAGCGGGTTCGTGATCTCGGGTGAGCTGTATTCGGGGTGCGCGTGGTCGACGTACAGCCGGGCACCGTTGGTGAGGATGACATTGGCGAGGCCGATGTCCTCGTCGGTGAGCTGGCTGGAGTCGGCGGTCTCGCGGGCGAGGTCGAAGCCTCGCGCGTCGCGCAGCGGATTCTCCTCCTCGAAGTCCCAGCGGGCGCGGCGCGCCCGGTGCATCGCCGCCGCGTAGGCGTTGACGATCTGGGACGAGGTGAGCATGGCATTGGCGTTGGGTTGACCGGGGACGGAGATCCCGTACTCCGTCTCGATGCCCATCACTCGCCGTACGGTCATGCGGCCCTCCTTGCCCGGCGGCGCTCCCGTCCGGGAGCGCCGCTCAAGTACCGCTGCTGGTCCGGTACGCGTGCGGTGCCCGTCCCCGCACTGCGCGACTCGGCGGTACGGCAGAGCCTAGAGCGCCTCTGCGCCGGTGGGGAGATCAATTGCGTCATTGTTCGGGTGTGGCCGGACCCTGCCGGGAAAACGGCCGGCTGCGGATACCCTGCCGGGCATCCGCAGCCGGTCTGCGTTTTACAGGTACTGTCCGGTATTCGCCACCGTGTCGATGGAACGACCGGTGTCCGCGCCCTGCTTTCCGGTGACGAGTGTGCGGATGAACACGATCCGCTCGCCCTTCTTTCCGGAAATCCTGGCCCAGTCGTCCGGATTGGTGGTGTTCGGCAGGTCCTCGTTCTCCTTGAACTCGTCCACACATGCCTGGAGGAGGTGGGAGACGCGCAGGCCCTTCTGGCGCTGCTCGAGAAATGCCTTGATGGCCATTTTCTTCGCCCGGTCGACGATGTTCTGAATCATCGCTCCGGAGTTGAAGTCCTTGAAGTACAGGACTTCCTTGTCGCCGTTGGCGTAGGTGACCTCGAGGAAGCGGTTCTCCTCGGATTCCGTGTACATCCGCTCCACGACGGACTGGATCATGGCGTGGGCGGCGGCCTCCTTCGAGCCGCTGTGCTCGGCCAGGTCGTCCGCGTGCAGCGGCAGCGAAGGCGTGAGGTACTTCGCGAAGATGTCCTTCGCGGCCTCCGCGTCCGGGCGCTCGATCTTGATCTTCACATCGAGACGGCCGGGCCGCAGGATCGCGGGGTCGATCATGTCCTCGCGGTTGGAGGCGCCGATGACGATGACGTTCTCCAGACCCTCCACACCGTCGATCTCGGCGAGCAGCTGGGGGACGATGGTGTTCTCCACGTCCGAGCTGACACCGGAACCACGGGTGCGGAAGAGGGATTCCATCTCGTCGAAGAAGACGATGACGGGGGTGCCCTCGCTCGCCTTCTCCCGGGCACGCTGGAAGACGAGGCGGATGTGCCGCTCGGTCTCGCCGACGTACTTGTTGAGGAGCTCGGGGCCCTTGATATTGAGGAAGTAGCTCTTCCCCGCGGGCTGTCCGGTGACCTCTGCGACCTTCTTGGCCAGCGAGTTGGCCACGGCCTTGGCGATGAGCGTCTTGCCGCAACCGGGTGGACCGTAGAGCAGGATGCCCTTCGGCGGGCGCAGTTCGTGCTCCTTGAAGAGGTCGGGGTGGAGGTAGGGGAGCTCGACCGCGTCCCGGATCAGCTCGATCTGGTCGCCCAGACCGCCGATCTTGTTGTAGTCGATGTCCGGAACCTCTTCGAGGACGAGCTCCTCGACCTCGCTCTTCGGCACCACTTCGTAGACGTAGCCGGACCTGGGTTCGAGCAGGAGGGCGTCGCCGGGACGGATGGTGATGTCCAGCAGCGGCTCGGCGAGCCGCACCACCCGTTCCTCGTCGGTGTGCCCGACGACCAGGGCGCGTTCGCCGTCCTCGAGGATCTCCTTGAGGGTGACGATGTCCCCGGCCCGCTCGAATGCCATGGCCTCGACCACGTTGAGCGCTTCGTTGAGCATCACTTCCTGGCCTCGCCGGAGGCCTTCGAGCTCGACGTTCGGGCTGACGTTCACCCGGAGCTTGCGGCCCCCGGTGAAGATGTCGCAGGTGCCGTCCTCATTGACCTGCAGGAAGACACCGAAGCCGGCCGGTGGCTGGGCCAGCCGGTCGACCTCCTCCTTGAGGGCCACGATCTGGTCACGGGCCTCACGGAGCGTACTGGCGAGCCGCTCGTTCTGCGCGGACACGCCTGCCAAGTTGGTCTGCAGCTCGACGATCCGCTCTTCGAGAATCCTCGAATGACGCGGCGAGTCGGCGAGCTTACGTCGCAGGACGGCGATTTCCTGCTCGAGATAGGCAACCTGGCCGGCTGGGTCTTCTGACCCCCGCACGGGCCGGATGCCGTGGTTGATGTCGTCGTCGTGGGCTGCCACGGTCCTCACCTCCTCCAAGGGGAGCTGGACGCTTCCTGACCCTACCTGCGTGGGTGGTGATTGAAACCCCTAGATCACAAAGACCCGGGGGTGTGTCCGATCTTCACCCTTGCGCCCTCCCTCACGCCAAGGGAATACCCACCCTTCGGCATCGGAAAGCCGCCGGTTGTATCGTCGAAGCGTCCAACACCCGTCAGGGCTGGCTTCAATTGGTACAGATACGCAGGAAACGGCAGGACACATGACCGCGCAGCAGGACGCCCCGGGCGACAGTCCCACGCAGGACCTCGAGGTCTGGATCGACCAGGACCTCTGTACGGGCGACGGCATCTGCGTGCAGTACGCACCCGAGGTGTTCGAGCTGGACATCGACGGTCTGGCGTACGTGAAGAGCCCCGAGGACGAGCTCCTCCAGGACAAGGGCGCCACCACCCCGGTGCCGCTGCCACTCCTCCAGGACGTGGTGGATTCGGCCAAGGAGTGTCCCGGCGACTGCATTCATGTACGTCGCGTTTCGGACAATGTGGAAGTCTTCGGACCCGACGCGGCGTAACCGCCTCAGGCGTCCAGCGCGGTGTCCCGGGCCGGGGACGACCTGACGAAGGCGTTGCCCTTCCACTGCCAGAGGGCGCTCTCCTCCTCGTCGGGGCAGCAGCGCGGCACGGCGGCCGAGGAATAGCCCAGCAGGGTCGCCGAGATCCGGCCGTCACGGACGGTGAAGTCGGTGACCGTCAGCTTCTGAGCGGGGTCCACCAGGGTGGCGACCACCCGGGGTGCGGCCCCGCTCTTCCGTGTCAGGACGTAGACGCCGCTGGGCGGTGTGCCGGAACCGGCGGCGCAGCGGACGATCGCGACGGTCTCGGGCCTGCCGTCGCCGTCGAGGTCCCCGGGGGCGCTGTCGGCGACGGTCTGCCCGGCGCCGCTGCAGTCGAACGGGAAGACGACACCGGCGGGGTCGGGCGCGGCGGCCGGTGCGGCGCCGTGCCGGGCGCCGGTGCGGTGCTCGGACGCCGAGGCCGTCGCGGTGACCCCGTCGGGCTGGAACAGTCCCGCGGCCGCGACGACGGCGGCCATGGCCGCGGCCGTGGCGAGCCAGTGCACCGGCTTGGTGTCGGTGTGCGCGAGGTCCGGGAGCGCGGAGGTCTGCACGCGGTATGTCTCCTGTGGTTCATGGGTGCCTGACAGGCGGTGCCGGGCGGATGCCGACGGGCGGGGGTGGCCAGCATCGTGCCACACCTCACACCGCGGGGGGAACGGCGGGGTCGCTCCCCCGGCCCGTCGGCAACGCGAAGGCGCCGCCGTCGAGGTCCCCGGATCGGTCCGGGGAACTCGGCGGCGGCGCCTGTGCGTTGTGGTGCGAGACCGTGGCCCGGCGGGCCGGTGCCATGGCTCGGGCCGGGTCAGTCCTCGGTGACGGCGGCGGGGGCGGCGGACCCGCTCCGGCTGCCGGGACCCTTGTAGTCCTCGCCGTACGCGCCCTTGGAGGGGCGGCGGCGGCGCAGCGGCGGCTCGACGCCGTCCGCGAGCCGGCGGGCGGTGACGAGGAATCCCGTGTGGCCGATCATCCGGTGGTCGGGACGGACGGCCAGGCCTTCGACGTGCCAGTTGCGGATCATCGACTCCCACGGCTGCGGTTCGGCGAAGCAGCCGATCTCGCGGATGGATTCGACGGTCCGTGAGAGCTGGGTGGTGGTCGCGACGTACGCGCAGAGGATGCCGCCGGGCACGAGTGCCTTGGAGACGGCTTCCAGGCATTCCCACGGGGCGAGCATGTCCAGGACGACACGGTCGACGTCGGTGTCCGACAGGTTGTCCTGGAGGTCGCCGACGGTGAGCTGCCAGGCGGGGTGCGGGGAGCCGAAGTAGCGCTCGACGTTCTGCTGGGCGATTTCGGCGAAGTCCTCGCGGCGCTCGTAGGAGTGCAGCATGCCCTGCTCGCCGATGGCGCGCAGCAGGAAGGTGCTGAGCGCTCCGGAGCCGACACCGGCCTCCACGACGCGGGCGCCGGGGAAGATGTCGCCGAAGGCCAGGATCTGGCCCGCGTCCTTGGGGTAGACCACGGCGGCGCCGCGGGGCATGGACAGGACGTAGTCGGGGAGCAGGGGGCGCAGCGCGAGGTAGGCGACGTTTCCCGTGGTACGGACAACACTGCCCTCGGGAGCACCGATCAGCTCGTCGTGCGGGAAAGAACCCTTGTGGGTGTGGAAATTCTTTCCGGCTTCGAGCGTGAAGGTGTAGTGGCGTCCCTTGGGGTCGGTGAGCTGGACCTGGTCCCCGACTTTGAATGGGCCGCGACGGCGGGCGGCACCGGTCGGTTCGGACATGTGAGCAGCCTACCGGTATTTCGGCGGCCTCCCTTGCGGGGTCCCCCGGGCCGCCGGGTGGTGGGGGGGCCGTTGTCAGGCCGAGGGCCGGGCCATGGCCGCGACGAAGGCGCGTTCGACGTCGACGGTGGACAGGACGCCGTAGATCTCCCCGGTGTCCTCGATCACCAGGTATTCGGTGGCCGGGGTGGCCTTGAGGCGGTCCAGGAGTGCTTCACCCGCGAGTTCGGCGGGAACCTTCATCCCGTCGGTGATGTCCTGGGCGAGGCCGCTGACGGCCACCCAGGGCCGGCGGTGTTCGGGGACTCCGACGATGGCCGCCTCGCGGACGACGCCCTTGGGGTTGCCCTGTCCGTCGACGACGACGAGGGCGCGGGCCCCCGCCTCGTTGGCGCGGCGGAGCGCCTCGGAGAGCGGGGTGGCGGACTCGACGGGGACGGCGCGGCGGGTGAGGGTGCGGGCGCGGAGGTCGGGGAGGTGTTCGCGGAGCCGCGCCATGCGCAGGCTGTTGCCCGCGCCGGTCCAGATGATCCCGGCGAGGATCGCGGCGAGCAGGGCGTCGGTCACGGTCTCGAAGCCGCTGATCTCGCTGGTGGCGTTGCCCAGCGCGCCGGTGTGGGTGAGCAGCGGGAGGCCGACGAGGACGGCGACGGCCAGGCCCCGGCCGACCCAGGCGGCGGCGATGGTGCCGCTCATGGGCTTGCCCGTGATCTTCCAGACCACGGCGCGGAGCATGCGTCCGCCGTCGAGCGGCAGGCCGGGCAGCAGGTTGAAGGCGGCGACGATGAGGTTGGAGATCATCAGTCCGGCGAGGAGCACGCCGGGGATGGTGCCCGCCTCGACGAACTGGAGGGGGATGTAGAAGAGGCCGGCGAGGACGAGGGAGAGCAGGGGGCCCACGAAGGCGAGGACGAATTCGCGGCCCGGGGTCTCGGATTCCTTCTCGATCTCGGAGACGCCGCCGAAGAACTGCAGCTGGATGCGGCGGACCGGCAGTTTGTAGCGCAGGGCCGCGACGGTGTGGGCGAGCTCGTGGACGAGCACGGAGGCGTAGAAGGCGATCGCGAAGAAGAGCGCGACCAGGTAGCGGGCTCCGCCAAGTCCGGGCAGGACGCGGTCGAGCTGGCCTCCGAAGACCCAGGTGATCAGCGCTGCGACGACGAACCAGCTGGGTGCCACGTACACGGGCACCCCGAAGGGGCGGCCCATCAGGAGGCCGCCGCCGGGGTCCGCCGGCCGTCGCGGTTTGCCCTTGTCCGGTCCGGTGCCGGGGTCCGGTCCCCCTGCGCCGGGCGACGGGCGCCCGCTGTCGCCGCTCTCGTCCACGTGGTCCCTTCGGTCGGTGGCGTCTGCCACGATCATGCAGTGCGCGAGCTCTGTGGTCGATGGTATGCCGCTGGGTGTCGGTGGCGGGCCGTAGGGTCTTCGGCATGACCTCCGTACCGCGCCCGCACCGGCCACCTTCGTCCCTGTCGCCGTCGCGCGCGAGCGATTTCATGCAATGCCCGCTGCTGTACCGCTTCCGGGTCATCGACAAACTGCCCGAGAAGCCCAGTGAGGCGGCTACCCGCGGCACGCTGGTGCATGCCGTGCTGGAGCGGCTGTTCGACGCTCCCGCCGCGGAGCGCACGGCGCCGCGGGCCAGGTCGCTCGTGCCCGGCCAGTGGGACCGGCTGCTGGAGTCGAAGCCGGAGCTGGCCGAGCTGTTCTCCGGGGACGCGGGGGGTGACCGGCTCGCCGGGTGGCTGGGCGAGGCGGAGCGGCTGGTTGAGCGGTGGTTCTCGCTGGAGGACCCGACGCGCCTGGAGCCCGCCGAGCGGGAGCTGTTCGTCGAGACGGAGCTGGATTCGGGGCTGCGGCTGCGCGGGGTGATCGACCGGATCGACGTGACCCCCACGGGCGACGTCCGGATCGTCGACTACAAGACGGGCAAGGCGCCGCGGCCGGAGTACTCCGAGGGCGCGCTCTTCCAGATGAAGTTCTACGCGCTGGTGATCTGGCGCCTGAGGAACGTGGTGCCCAGGCGGCTGCAGCTGGTGTACCTGGGCAGCGGTGACGTGCTGACGTACGACCCGGTGCCGGCCGATCTGGAGCGGGTGGAGCGCAAGCTGCTCGCCCTGTGGGACGCGATCCGGCTGGCGACGGAGACGGGTGAGTGGCGGCCCCGGCCGACGAAGCTGTGCGGCTGGTGCGACCACCGGGCGGTGTGTCCGGAGTTCGGCGGGACTCCCCCGGTATATCCGCTGTCGGTCCGCCCGGCCGAGTCGGTGGAGGGTGTGCAGGGCAGAATGGAGCCGGTCCGGGCCGAGGCCGGCCAGCCGGCGGCCCTCGAAAGCCCTTAAGGAGATTCCGTGGCAATCCGCGTCCTGCTGGTCGATGACCAACCGCTGCTGCGCACCGGCTTCCGGATGATCCTGGAGGCCGAGGGCGATCTCGCGGTGGTCGGTGAGGCCGGTGACGGCCTGCAGGCCATCGACCAGGTGCGGGCCCTGCAGCCGGATGTCGTGCTGATGGACATCCGGATGCCGCGGATGGACGGCGTCGAGGCCACCCGTCAGATCACGGGTCCGGGGCGGGACGGCCCGGCGAAGGTCCTGGTGCTGACGACCTTCGATCTCGACGAGTACGTGGTGGAGGCGCTGCGCGCGGGTGCCAGCGGCTTCCTGCTGAAGGACGCTCCGGCCAACGAGCTGGTGCAGGCCATCAGGGTGGTGGCGGCCGGTGAGGCGATGCTGGCGCCGAGCATCACGCGCCGGCTGCTCGACAAGTACGCGGACCATCTGCCCTCGGGTGAGGATCCCGTCCCGGACGCGCTGCACACGCTCACCGACCGCGAGGTCGAGGTGCTGAAGCTGGTGGCGCGTGGTCTGTCGAACGCGGAGATCGCCGCCGACCTCTTCGTGAGCGAGACGACGGTCAAGACGCATGTGGGCCATGTGCTGACGAAGCTGGGTCTGCGGGACCGGGTGCAGGCGGCGGTCTACGCGTACGAGAGCGGGCTGGTGCGTCCCGGAGCGCAGTGACCGGGCTCGGTGCGCAGTGACCGGGCTCGGTGCGCGGAAACGGTGATGCGGTCCGGAGCCGGTGGCTCCGGACCGCATCGGCGTTTCGGTGTACCGGTCAGACGGTGTTCTTGAGCTCCCAGAGCTGCAGGTCGGCCGAGGAGGTGACGGCCCACTCCACACCGGTCAGGCCCTCGCGGGAGGCGACGTACTGCTTGCCCTGCCAGATCGGGAGGACGGGGACGTCGGTGGCGACGATGTCCTGGATCTTCGTGAAGGTCGCGGCCGCGGCGCCGCGGTCCGCGACCCGCCGCGACTCCGGGATGAGGGTGTCCTGGATGAGGGTGGACTCGTAGGGCGAGTTGAGGAAGTTGTCCTCGTCGAGGAACGGCGCCGTGTACGTCTCCGGGTCCGGGAAGTCGGGGAACCAGCCCATGCCGTAGACCGCGTAGTCCCCTTCGCTCTGCGCGAGGCGGTACTCGGCCCACGGGGTGCCCTTGACGTCGACCTCGAAGAGCTTCGAGTCGTTGAGCTGCTTGGCCAGCGCCTTGTACTCGGCGGCGGTGGCGGGGCCGTAGTGGTCCGTCGTGTAGTTCAGCGTGAACTTCACCGGGGTGGAGATGTCGGCCTTCTCCAGGATCTTCCCGGCGGCGTCGACGTCGGGCTCGCCGTACTTGTTGAAGAAGGAGTTGGTGTGGTTGGTGATGCCGGTCGGGACGAGCGAGTAGAGCGGTTCGGCCGTGGTGCCGTAGACCTTGCTCGCGATGGCGCCGCGGTCGATGATCTGGGCCATGGCCTGGCGTACGGCCTTGTTCTCGACCGCGGGGTCCTCGGTGTCGAAGGCGAGGTAGCTGATGGCGAGGCCGGGCATCTCCGTGAGTTCGATGCCGTCCACCGGTTCCACGAGCATCTTCTGGGCCTGCTCGGGCGACATGGTGCGTGTCATCATGTCGATCTCCTCGTCCTCGAGCGCTTTGCCCATGCCGGCGGCGTCGGGGAAGAGGGCCAGCTCGACCTCGTCGTTGAGGACCTTCAGGTCGCCCTTGTACTTGGGGTTCCTGGTGAAGACCATCTTCACGACCCGGTCGTCCTTGACCTCAGCCTCCATGGTGTACGGCCCTGAGCCGTCGACCTGGAAGCCTTCGCGAGGGGCCTTGGCCGGGTACTTGTCCTTCTGGACGATGCCGGCGGCCGGCGTGGCCAGCTTGTACGGGAAGGTCGCGTCCGGGGTGCGCAGGTGGAAGACGACCTGGTCCTCACCCTTGGTCTCGATCGTGTCGATGTTGGCGAGCAGACCGACGGGGCCGCTCTCGTCCTTGATGTCGAGCACGCGCTGGACGGAGTACTTCACGTCGTCCGGAGTGACGGGCGTGCCGTCGGCGAAGGTGAGGCCCTCGCGGAGCGTGCAGCGGTAGCTCTCGTTCTCCCTGTCGGTGAAGCCGCAGGTCTCGGCCGCCTCGGGCACCGGCTCACCACCGCCGCGCGGGATGTGGGTGAGGGTCTGCACGGTCTGGCGCAGTACGTTCCAGACGCCGGCCTCGTAGCCGACGGCGGGGTCGAGCGGTGCCGGGGCTTCGGCGGAGGCGGCGAACTGGTCCGTCGTCCCGACAACGATGGCATCGCCCCCGCCGTCCGACCCGCCACAGGCGGCGAGCACGGGCGCGAGCAGGCCCAATACGGCCGGCAGCACCAGCGTCTTGCGGTTCATCTGGACGTTCTCCCTCGGTGCGGCATGCGGGAAAACCGAGATTAGTGGGAGCCGCGGAGGCCCCTGACCGCGCTTCCGCGCCCCGTGTCCGCTCGGTGATCGCCCATGACGGCGTGTCCGTGCCACGCTCGGGAATGATTCGTACAGCGGTCCATGAACCTGGACTTTTGGGTGCCGGAAACGAGCGGCCGGGCTTGCCACGGAACCCGGCGGAGGCCACGTCGAGTGGGGAAGATCACCTCCCCGTCACATCCTCACCATTGACATGAACCTGGCTTATGCGCGGAGCCGGAGAGGATTCCTCACACCGTGCGCGCCAATACCCCGCCATTCGTTCACAGGGTGACGCCCGGTGCGCGGTTCGTCACTTCTCCGTGACCAGGGCACGCAGGAAGGCCAGGTCCACCTGTTCGAGTGAAGGCACGACCACCCGTCCCGGCGCGGCGGCGATCGGTGCCACGGACGGCACGGCGACCACCCGGCAGCCCGCGGCCTCCGCCGCGGCGACGCCCGTCGCGGTGTCCTCGACGACCGCGCAGCGCCACGGATCAGCCCCGAAACCGGCGGCGGCGGCGAGGTAGGGATCGGGGTGGGGCTTGGTGCGGGCCACCTCGTCACCGGCGACGGTGAGCGCGAAGTGATGGCGGCCCACCGACTCCAGCACCCGGTCGATGATCCGGCGGTGCGAGGCGGAGACCAGGGCGGTGGGCACCTCGTGGGCCGCGAGCTCGGCGAGCAGCCGTGCGGCACCCGGCATCAGCGGCACTCCGCGGCCGATGCGCTTCTCGAAGCGGTCGTTGAGCAGGACCGTGATCTCGTCGATGGCGATGTCGGCGCCCGTGACGTCGATGAGGTAACCGGCGCTGCGGGTCATCGGCCCGCCGACGACCACGTCGCGCCAGGCCTCGTCGAGGCGGTGTCCGAGGTCGGCGAAGACCTCGACCTCCACGTCCCACCAGAAGCCCTCGGTGTCCACCAGGGTGCCGTCCATGTCGAGAAGGACGGCCTGCAGGGCGGAGCCTTCGGCCGTGCGGGTCAAGGACGCGGGGACCGTACTGGTCATCCGGCACACCTCCATGAGGGACGAGAAGGCCGGCCGCGTTCCCGGTGGGAACGGCGACCGGCCTGCACTGGACCGACCAGTGTACGACTCGTCCGGATACGGCGCGTGGAGCGGCGCCCTACCGCGCGTTGAACGGCGTACTACCGTGCGTTGAAGTACTTCGCCTCGGGGTGGTGGATGACGATCGCGTCCGTGGACTGCTCAGGGTGCAGCTGGAACTCCTCGGAGAGCTTCACCCCGATGCGCTCGGGCTCCAGGAGCGCGGCGATCTTCGCCCGGTCCTCCAGGTCGGGGCAGGCCCCGTAGCCCAGCGAGAAGCGCGCGCCGCGGTACTTCAGCGCGAACATGTCCTCGACGTCGGACGGGTCCTCCCCGGCGAATCCCAGCTCGCCGCGGACGCGTGCGTGCCAGTACTCGGCGAGCGCCTCGGCCAGCTGCACGGACAGTCCGTGCAGCTCCAGGTAGTCGCGGTAGGAGTTCGCCTCGAAGAGTTCGGCGGTGGCCCCGCCGATCTTCGAGCCGACCGTGACGACCTGGAGGCCGATCACGTCCGTCTCGCCCGACTCCTCGGGACGGAAGAAGTCCGCGAGGCAGAGGCGGCGGCCGCGGCGCTGGCGCGGGAAGGTGAAGCGCGTGCGCTCCGAGCCGTCCTCGTGCAGCAGGATCAGGTCGTCGCCCTTGGACACACACGGGAAGTATCCGTAGACGACGGCCGCTTCCAGCAGGTTCTCGGTGTGGAGCTTGTCGAGCCAGCCGCGCAGGTGCGGGCGGCCCTCGGTCTCCACCAGCTCCTCGTACGTCGGTCCGTCGCCCGCACGGCCCTGCTTGAGGCCCCACTGGCCCTTGAAGAGGGCGCCCTCGTCCAGCCAGGAGGCGTACTCCTTGAGCTGGATGCCCTTGACCACCCGGGTGCCCCAGAACGGCGGCTCGGGAACCGGGTTGGTGACGGACACGTCGGAGCGCACGCCCTCCTCCGGCTCCTGGGCCTCCGGCACGGCGACGTCACGCTTGGGCACCCTGCGCTGCTTCAGCTCGGGCAGGGTGGCCCCGGGGACACCCCGCTTGACCGCGACGAGGGCGTCCATGAGGCGCAGCCCTTCGAACGCGTCGCGGGCGTAGCGGACCTCGCCCTCGTAGATCTCGTGCAGGTCCTGTTCCACGTAGGCCCTGGTCAGGGCGGCCCCACCGAGGATCACCGGGTAGTCGGCCGCCATCTTGCGCTGGTTCAGCTCCTCCAGGTTCTCCTTCATGATCACGGTGGACTTCACCAGGAGGCCGGACATGCCGATGACGTCGGCGCGGTGCTCCTCGGCGGCGTCCAGGATCGCGGAGACGGGCTGCTTGATGCCCAGGTTGACCACGTTGAAGCCGTTGTTGGACAGGATGATGTCGACGAGGTTCTTGCCGATGTCGTGGACGTCGCCGCGGACGGTGGCGAGCACGATGGTGCCCTTGCCGTCGGCGTCCGACTTCTCCATGTGCGGTTCGAGGTGGGCCACCGCGGTCTTCATGACCTCGGCGGACTGCAGCACGAACGGCAGCTGCATCTGGCCGGAGCCGAAGAGCTCGCCGACCACCTTCATGCCCGCCAGCAGGGTGTCGTTGACGATCTCCAGCGCGGGCCGGGAGCGCAGCGCCTCGTCGAGGTCGGCCTGCAGGCCGTTCTTCTCGCCGTCGATGATGCGTCGCTGGAGCCGCTCGTCCAGCGGCAGGGCGAGCAGTTCCTCGGCCTTGCCTCGCTTCATCGACTTCATGTTGACGCCCTCGAAGAGCTCCATGAGCCGCTGCAGCGGGTCGTAGCCCTCCTCCCGGCGGTCGTGGATGAGGTCGAGGGCGACCTTGACCTGCTCCTCCTCCAGCCGGGCGATGGGAAGGATCTTGGAGGCGTGCACGATCGCGGAGTCCAGACCCGCCTTCACGCACTCGTCCAGGAAGACGGAGTTCAGGACGACACGGGCGGCCGGGTTCAGGCCGAAGGAGATGTTGGACAGGCCCAGCGTGGTCTGCACGTCGGGGTGACGCCGCTTCAGCTCACGGATGGCACCGATGGTGGCGATCCCGTCCTTGCGGGACTCCTCCTGGCCCGTGCAGATGGTGAAGGTCAGGCAGTCGATGAGGATGTCCGACTCGTGGATGCCCCAGTTGGTGGTGAGGTCCTCGATGAGCCGTTCGGCGATGGCGACCTTGTGCTCGACGGTGCGGGCCTGGCCCTCCTCGTCGATGGTCAGAGCGATCAGCGCGGCGCCGTGCTCGGCGGCCAGCCCGCTGACCTTGGCGAAGCGGGACTCGGGGCCGTCGCCGTCCTCGTAGTTGACGGAGTTCAGTACGGCCCGGCCGCCCAGCTTCTCCAGACCGGCGCGCAGGACGGGCACCTCGGTGGAGTCGAGCACGATCGGCAGGGTGGAGGCGGTGGCGAAGCGGCCGGCCAGTTCCTCCATGTCGGCGACGCCGTCACGCCCCACGTAGTCGACGCAGAGGTCGAGCATGTGGGCGCCTTCGCGGATCTGGTCGCGGGCCATCTCGACACAGTCGTCCCAGCGCGCGTCGAGCATGGCCTCACGGAACTTCTTGGATCCGTTGGCGTTCGTACGCTCGCCGATCGCGAGGTACGAGGTGTCCTGGCGGAACGGCACGGTCTGGTAGAGCGAGGCCGCGCCCGGCTCGGGGCTCGGGGTACGGGGGGTGAGCTCGGCGCCCCGGACCCGTTCGACGAGCTGCCGCAGGTGCTCGGGCGTCGTGCCGCAGCAGCCGCCGACGAGCGAGAGCCCGTACTCCCGGACGAAGGTCTCCTGGGCGTCGGCCAGTCCCTCGGCGTCGAGCGGGAAGTGCGCCCCGTCCTTGGTGAGCACCGGCAGTCCGGCGTTCGGCATGCAGAGCAGCGGGATGCGGGAGTGCCGGGTGAGGTAGCGCAGGTGCTCGCTCATCTCGGCGGGGCCGGTCGAACAGTTCAGGCCGATCATGTCGACACCGAGCGGTTCGAGCGCGGTCAGCGCGGCACCGATCTCGGAGCCGAGCAGCATGGTGCCGGTGGTCTCGAAGGCCAGCGAGCACAGCACCAGGAGATCGCTGCCCATCGCCTCCAGGGCGCGCCGCGCGCCCAGCACGGCGGCCTTGGTCTGCAGGAGGTCCTGCGTGGTCTCGATGATGAGAGCGTCGGCGCCGCCGGCGATCAGCCCTTCGGCGTTCTGCTGGAATCCGTCACGCAGGACCGTGTAGGGGGCGTGGCCCAGCGTCGGCAGCTTGGTGCCGGGGCCGATGGAGCCGAGCACCCAGCGCTGCTGTCCGGTGGATTCGGTGAACCGGTCGGCGACCTCGCGGGCGATGCTCGCGCCGGTCTCGGAGAGCTCGTGGATCCTGCCGGGGATGTCGTACTCGCCGAGGGCGGAGGCGTTGGCCCCGAAGGTGTTGGTCTCGACGCAGTCCACGCCGACGGCGAAGTACTCCTCGTGCACCGAGCGGACGATGTCGGGCCGGGTCACGTTCAGGATCTCGTTGCAGCCTTCGAGGTTCTCGAAGTCGTCGAGCGTGGGGTCCTGCGCCTGGAGCATCGTGCCCATGGCACCGTCCGCCACGACCACTCGGGTGGCGAGAGCCTCCCGGAGGGCTGCGGCTCGGGTCCGGCTGTCAGCGGAAGGGGTCGGCAACGAGGCCATGGATGTTCTCCCTGGAATGCGACGGCTGTCGGCTTTGCGCCCTTCTGCGGAGGAGGGCACGCGGTCAGCGTAGCGGGGCCGGGCGCGGGGCGGTCGTCGCGTCCCACGGGGCGGACTGCATGCTGTGCGAGGACCGGGGCCCGGTCGGACGGTGGGGCGGAATCGTCACGCCACCGGACAGAGGTCGGCATCGACCGATAGTGTTCAGCATTGTCGAACCGAGGTGGAGGAGTACGGCGCGATGGCCAAGAACATCCAGTCGCTCGAGCGGGCAGCGGCGATGCTGCGTCTGCTGGCGGGCGGCGAGCGTCGGCTCGGGCTCTCCGACATCTCGTCCTCGCTGGGGCTGGCCAAGGGCACCGCACACGGCATCCTGCGCACGCTCCAGCACGAGGGCTTCGTCGAGCAGGACGCGGCGTCCGGCCGCTACCAGCTGGGCGCCGAGCTGCTGCGCCTGGGCAACAGCTACCTCGATGTGCACGAGCTCCGCGCCCGCGCCCTGGTGTGGACCGACGACCTGGCCCGCTCCAGCGGCGAGAGCGTTCACCTCGGCGTACTGCACCAGCACGGCGTCCTGATCGTCCACCACGTCTTCCGGCCCGACGACAGCCGCCAGGTACTGGAGGTGGGGGCGATGCAGCCGCTGCACTCCACCGCACTGGGCAAGGTCCTCTCCGCCTACGACCCGGTCGCGCACAGCGAGGTCGTCGAGGTGGAACGACGGCCCTTCACCCCGCGCACCGTCACCGACGAGCAGGAGTTCGAGTCGCTGCTCGACCTGATCCGGGCACAGGGCTGGGCCTCGGACGTGGAGGAGACCTGGGAGGGCGTGGCGGCGGTGGCCGCCCCGGTCCACGACCGGCGCCGCATGCCGGTCGGCGCGGTGGCCGTGACGGGCGCCGTGGAACGCGTCTGCCCGGACGGGAAACTGCGCCCCGAGCTGATCGCCGCCGTGCGGGACTGCGCCCGCGCCGTCTCCCGGGACCTGGGCGCCGGACGCTTCTGAGCGCACCCCCGCCTGCCGGGACCCGGGCGCCGCCTTCCGTCGACCGGGGCACCGGACGCTTCCGGGCGTACGCCCGCCTACCGGGGCCCGGGCGCTCGCCGCGCCCTCGGTAACGATCGGGCCGCCGTGCGAGTCCCACGTCACAGAACTCTTGACGCTTCCTTCATTCGGGAGAAACATTGCCGTTCACCGGTCGACATTGTCGAACACCTAACGGCAATACGCGTTAGGGTGTGACAGTGCCGAGGGCCGGTCAAGCCCTTGCAGGTGACGTGCCCGTATGTGACGGGTTACCCACCTGGGGCGCGATCCACCGGAGGGACCCGGTGTTTCGCCTTCCCCTGGACGAAGGACAAAGGAGTCGTGGTGTCCAGCTCCGACATCTTCATCGGCGAGACCATCGGTACCGCCGTACTCATCCTGCTCGGCGGCGGTGTCTGTGCCGCCGTCACGCTCAAGCGCTCGAAGGCGCAGAACGCCGGCTGGCTCGCCATCACCTTCGGGTGGGGTTTCGCCGTACTGACCGGCGCCTACCTCGCCGCCGGCGTGTCCGGTGCCCACCTGAACCCGGCGGTCACCCTCGGCCTCGCGATCCAGGGCGGCACCGAGTGGAGCGACGTACCCCTGTACCTCGCCTCGCAGCTGCTCGGCGCGATGATCGGTGCCGTGCTCGTCTGGGCCGTGTACTACGGACAGTTCCACGCGCACCTCACCGATCCCGAGATCCTGAAGGCGCAGCCCGCCGAGGAGGGTCTGGTCGACCAGTCGGCCGCGCCCCAGGCCGGGCCCGTGCTCGGCATCTTCTCCACCGGTCCGGAGATCCGGAACGCGGTGCAGAACGTGGTCACGGAGGTCATAGCCACCGCCGTGCTGATCCTGGCGATCCTCACCCAGGGTCTCAACAACGACGGCAACGGGCTCGGCACGCTCGGCGTGCTGATCACGGCCCTGGTCGTCGTAGGCATCGGTCTGTCGCTCGGCGGCCCGACCGGCTACGCGATCAACCCCGTACGTGACCTCGGTCCGCGCATCGTGCACGCGCTGCTGCCCCTGCCGAACAAGGGTGGTTCCGACTGGGGCTACGCCTGGGTACCGGTAGTGGGACCACTCATAGGCGGCGCTCTGGCCGGCGGGCTCTACAACCTCGCCTTCGCCTGAGCCGTGACCCTCCAGACCACACAGACCTCCGGGAGCCACACCGTGACCGACGCACACACCACCGGCCCGTTCATCGCGGCCATCGACCAGGGCACCACGTCCAGCCGCTGCATCGTCTTCGACAAGGACGGCCGGATCGTCTCCGTCGACCAGAAGGAACACGAGCAGATCTTCCCCAGGCCCGGCTGGGTCGAGCACAACGCGACCGAGATCTGGGAGAACGTCCAGGAAGTCGTCGCGGGAGCGGTCGCCAAGGCCGGCATCACCTCCGCCGACGTCAAGGCGATCGGCATCACCAACCAGCGCGAGACCACGCTGCTCTGGGACAGGAACACCGGTGAGCCCGTCCACAACGCCCTCGTCTGGCAGGACACCCGCACCGACGCGCTCTGCAAGGAGCTCGGCCGCAACGTCGGCCAGGACCGCTTCCGCCGCGAGACGGGCCTGCCGCTCGCGTCGTACTTCGCCGGTCCGAAGGTCCGCTGGCTGCTCGACAACGTCGAAGGGCTGCGCGAGCGCGCCGAGCGGGGCGACATCCTCTTCGGGACCATGGACTCCTGGGTCATCTGGAACCTGACCGGCGGCACCGAGGGCGGCGTCCACGTCACCGACGTCACCAACGCGTCGCGCACCCTCCTGATGAACCTCCACTCGATGCAGTGGGACGACAAGATCGTCCAGTCGATGGACATCCCGCCGGCCGTCCTGCCCGAGATCCGGTCCTCCGCCGAGGTGTACGGCACCGCCAAGGGCGGCGCCCTGGACGGCATCCCGGTGGCCTCCGCGCTCGGTGACCAGCAGGCCGCGCTGTTCGGCCAGACCTGTTTCGCCCAGGGCGAGGCCAAGTCCACGTACGGCACCGGCACCTTCATGCTGATGAACACCGGCCACACCCCGGTGAACTCGTACAACGGGCTGCTGACGACGGTCGGGTACCGGATCGGCGACCAGAAGCCGGTCTACGCCCTCGAGGGGTCCATCGCCGTCACCGGTTCACTGGTGCAGTGGATGCGTGACCAGATGGGCCTGATCAAGTCGGCGGCCGAGATCGAGACGCTGGCCTCGTCGGTCGAGGACAACGGCGGCGCGTACTTCGTGCCCGCGTTCTCCGGCCTGTTCGCCCCCTACTGGCGCCCCGACGCGCGCGGTGTCATCGCCGGTCTCACCCGGTACGTGACCAAGGCGCACATCGCCCGCGCCGTTCTCGAGGCCACCGCCTGGCAGACCCGCGAGATCAGTGACGCCATGACGAAGGACTCCGGCGTCGAGCTGACAGCGCTCAAGGTCGACGGCGGCATGACCTCCAACAACCTGCTGATGCAGACGCTCTCCGACTTCCTGGACGCGCCCGTGGTGCGCCCCATGGTCGCCGAGACCACCTGCCTCGGCGCCGCCTACGCCGCCGGTCTCGCCGTCGGCTTCTGGCCGGACACCGACGCGCTGCGCGCCAACTGGCGCCGCGCCGCCGAGTGGACACCCCGCATGGACGCGGACACCCGCGACCGCGAGTACCGGAGCTGGCTCAAGGCCGTGGAGCGTTCCATGGGCTGGCTCGACGATGACACCGCCGAGGAGTAGATCGATATGACCACCCTGCAGAGCGTCCCCGCCCTCGGGACGCATCCGGCCTCCGGCTCCCTCCCGAGCCGCGCCGAAACCCGGGAGCAGCTTTCCAAGGCGACGTACGACCTCCTGGTGATCGGTGGCGGCATCCTGGGCATCTCCACCGCCTGGCACGCCGCGCAGTCCGGCCTGCGGGTGGCCCTCGTGGATGCCGGCGACTTCGCCGGCGCCACCTCCTCCGCCTCCTCCAAGCTCCTCCACGGCGGTCTGCGTTACCTGCAGACCGGCGCGGTCAAGCTGGTCGCGGAGAACCACTTCGAGCGGCGCGCGGTGTCCCGTCAGGTCGCACCCCACCTGGCCAATCCGCTCACCTTCTACCTGCCGGTCTACAAGGGCGGGCCGCACGGTGCGGCCAAGCTCGGCGCGGGCGTCTTCGCGTACTCGGCGCTGTCCGCGTTCGGTGACGGCGTCGGCCATGTGATCAGCCCTGCCCGTGCGCAGCGCGACGTGCCCGAGCTGCGCACGGACAACCTCAAGGCCGTCGCGGTCTACGGCGACGACCAGATGAACGACGCCCGGATGGCGCTGATGACGGTCCGTGCGGCCGTCGACGCCGGTGCCGTCGTCCTCAACCACGCCGCCGTCACCGGGCTGCGCTTCACCCGGGGCCGGGTCACCGGCGCCGAGCTGGAGGACCGTCAGGACGGTACGGAGTTCGGCGTGAACGCCCGCCTCGTGCTGAACGCCACCGGCCCGTGGGTCGATCACCTGCGGAAGATGGAGAACCCGGACGCGGCTCCGTCCATCCGGCTGTCCAAGGGCGCGCACCTGGTCCTCAGGCGCACCCGTCCGTGGAAGGCTGCGCTGGCGACGCCGATCGACAAGTACCGCATCACGTTCGCCCTGCCGTGGGAGGACATGCTGCTGCTCGGTACGACCGACGAGGAGTACGAGGGTGACCCGGCCGATGTCGCGGTCACCGAGAAGGACACGGCGCAGATCCTGGACGAGGCGGCGTTCTCCGTCCGGGACCAGCAGCTGTCCCGGGACCTGATCACGTACTCCTTCGCGGGGCTTCGGGTGCTGCCGGGCGGTCCGGGGGGCACCTCGAAGGCCAAGCGCGAGACGGTCGTGACCGAGGGCCGCGGTGGCATGCTGTCGGTCGCGGGCGGCAAGTGGACGACGTTCCGCCACATCGGCCGCACGGTGATGAACAAGCTGGCGGCGCTCCCCGGGCACCCGCTCGCCGAGGACATGGAGCCGATGTCACGGCTGCCGCGGAAGCTGCCGCTGCCCGGTATCGCGAACCCGAACGCGGTCGCGCACCGGCTGATGGTCGACGGCGGCACACCGGGTCCGCGGATGGCCGCCGACACGGCACGGCACCTCGCCACCCACTACGGCTCGCTCTCCTTCGACATCGCGCGGCTGGCGAACGAGAACCCGGCGCTGGCGGCCCGGATCCACCCGGACGCCCCGGAGATCTGGGCACAGGTGGCGTACGCCCGCGACCGCGAGTGGGCCGAGACGGCGGACGACGTGCTGCGCCGCCGGACGACGCTGACGATCCGTGGCCTGGCGACGGACGAGATCCGGGCCGAGGTCGAGGACGTGCTGGCGGACCGGCGCTGACACTCCGTACGGGACGTGGGGGCGGCTCCGGGGAGCCGCCCCCACGCGTGCGCCCGCGCCGTGCCACACCAAAGCCACACGCGCGCAATGCGATGAGAGGACAGTGGACGGATGACCTTACAAGAGGGATTTCATCTGTCGGCGGCTCTCGACGGCGCCGGGTCCCATCCCGCCGCTCCCGCACGGCCGTTCACGCCGGAGCAGTACACGTCACTGGTGCGGAGCGCCGAGGCGGGGCTGCTGGACTTCGTCACCGTGGAGGACGGCCCCGGACGGCTCGACTCCGCCCTGCTGCTCGCGCTCGCGGCCACCGCCACCGATCTGATCGGGCTCGTTCCCCTGGGCCCGACGACGGGCGACCCCGAGACGTGGGCGACGCGGATCGCGACGCTCGACCACGTGAGCGCGGGACGGGCGGGGGTACGGCCACGGGCGTCGACGAGCAACCCCGAACACGCCCGGCTGGTGGCTCTGCTCGGGACCCCCGAGGGCGACCGGCGGATACGTGAACTGTTCGCGCGGGCCGACGAGTTCCTGACGGCCGCGACCGCGGCCTGGGGGACGGCGGTCCACCCCGTGCAGAGCAGTCCTCCGGTCACGCTGCTCGCACACGCCACGGTCCCCTACCGGCTGGCCGCCGCCCACGCGGACGTCGTCTTCGTGACCCCCCAGGACACGTCCGGGCTCCTCGCCATCCGGAAGGAGGTCGAGGCCCTGCGGGAGGAGGCGGGACGGCCGGCGGGGGCGATCCGCGTGTTCGCCGACGTCAACGTCGTGCTGGGCGCCGGTCAGGAGGCCGCCGAGGAGCGCAAGGCCCGGCTCGACGAGTCCGCGGGCACCGCCTTCACCTCGGACGCGGCGATCTTCACCGGCACGCCGGAGGGACTGGCGGACCTCCTGGAGGAGTGGTTCCGCGAAGGGGGCGCCGACGGATTCCGGCTGCGGCCGGCCGTGCTCCCCGACGACCTGGACCGGATCACAGCCGGTCTGGTGCCCGTCCTGCAACGACGCGGGCTCTTCCGCACCGAGTACACCGCGCGGACCCTGCGCGGCCACCTCGGCCTCGCCTGACCGACGTCCCGCTCCCCGCGCGGAGGGCCGGAGCGCCGGGCCGTCCGTGCGGGGAGCCGGGTCCGGCTGTCCGGGCTCCAGGTCCCGTCCGGGGCCCTGGATCCGGCCCCGGCCCGGGCCTCGGCGAAGGGGGCTTGGGCGGGGCCGGCCTGCCTGTCCGGGTGGGCCCAGAGGCCGCGGGCCGGGGTGGATCTCCTGGAGCGGCGGCGCTCCGTGCTGGCGGCTTCGGTCTCGCGCCCGGCGACTCCCCGGAGCGCAGCGGCACGATCGTGTGCCGGCCGCTCGGGGACGCGGGCGCCGCCGTTCTCCCGGCGCCCCGGCGCCGCAGGCAGGCGCGCGGCGCGTGAACTGCGCCGGCTCCTCGTGGAGCGTGCGCGGAGCCTGTGAGTGGCCTGGGGGCCGAAGCACCGGGCGGGGGCCGCATAATGAGCCCATACATCGGATGTCTTGTGCGCGAGGAGGCCCCACATGGCCGTCACCGACGAAGCGATCGAGAAGATCAAGGGAATGATCGTCTCGGGCGCTCTGGGGCCCGGCGACCGGCTTCCCAAGGAGAGCGAACTCGCCTCCGACCTGGGTCTTTCCCGTAACTCCCTGCGCGAGGCGGTACGCGCGCTGTCGCTGATCCGGATCCTCGACGTACGCCAGGGCGACGGCACCTATGTCACCAGCCTCGATCCTCAGCTCCTGCTGGAGGCACTGAGCTTCGTGGTGGACTTCCACCGTGACGACACGGTGCTGGAGTTCCTGGCGGTGCGCCGGATCCTGGAGCCCGCCGCCACGGCGATGGCCGCACTCCGCATCGAGGAGGCGCAGCTGGACGTGCTGGACGCGCAGCTGGACGCCCTGGGCGATGCTCCTTCGGTCGAGGAACTGGTCTCCTGCGATCTGGAGTTCCACCGTGGGATCGTCCGGTCCTCCGGCAATTCGGTCCTGTGCTCTCTGCTCGACGGCCTGTCCGGGCCGACCACCCGGGCCAGGGTCTGGCGCGGGCTG
The DNA here is from genome assembly GCF_042717325.1 of Streptomyces sp. NPDC058637. NCBI lineage: Bacteria > Bacillati > Actinomycetota > Actinomycetes > Kitasatosporales > Streptomycetaceae > Streptomyces > Streptomyces sp. NPDC058637. Next base: position 73,909 of record NZ_JBHXRD010000008.1, read on the forward strand.
ACCCAGGAGGACGCGGTGACCCGGACGCTGCGCGAACACCGGGCGATCCTCGCGGCCCTGCGGGACCGGGACGCGGAGGCGGCCCGGTCCTGGGCGACGGTGCATGTGGCGAGCGTGGAGCAGTGGCTGCGCTCGACCCTGTGACGGGCACGGGTCGGCAGGTACGGATCGACGGCGCGCGGGTCGACCCACACAGCTCGACCCGCACAGACCGGCGGCGGGATGTCCTCCGCCGCAGGTCAGCGGGCGGGGCGCAGTCGCAGGCCCTGCATCCCGCCGTCGACCGCGAGCGCGGTGCCGGTGACGGACGCGGCCGCCGGGCTCGCCAGATAGACGACGGCGGCGGCGACCTCGTCGGCGGAGACCAGCCGTCCCAGCGGCTGGCGGGCGTCGAGGGCGGCGCGTTCGGCGGCCGGGTCCTCGGCCTGTCCGAGCAGCCGGCCGATCCACGGGGTGTCGGCGGTGCCGGGGTTGACGCAGTTGACGCGGATGCCCTCGCGGACGTGGTCGGCGGCCATGGCGAGGGTCAGTGAGAGCACCGCGCCCTTGCTCGCGCTGTAGAGGGCGCGCTGCGGGAGTCCCGCGGTGGCGGCGATGGAGCAGGTCTGGGTGATCGACACGGCGCCGGGGCGCCCGGGCGCGGCCCGGCGCAGATGGGGCAGGGCATGGCGGGCGGCGCGGACCATGCCGAGGACGTTGACGTCCAGGACGCGGGTCCACTCCTCGTCCGCGTTGTCCTCGACGGTGCCGACGGAGCCGATCCCGGCGTTGGACACGAGGGTGTGCAGGCCGCCCAGTTCGACGGCGGCCAGGTCGACGGCGTTCCGTACGGCGGCGTCGTCCGTCACGTCGGCCTCGATCGCGAGCACCCCGGCGGGGGCGCCCCGCGTCTCGCGGTCGAGCACGGCGACACGTGCCCCGCGGGCGAGCAGCAGTGCCGCCACGGCGGCCCCGATGCCGGACGCGCCGCCCGTCACCAGGGCGGACAGCCCGTCGAAATCCTGTGTACCGGTCATCGGTCGGTCTCCTCGGTGTGGAGGCGGGCCTGCCATACGGGGCCCTGCGGGTAGATGTGGGCGGCGATCGAGTCCGGGAGCATGCGGGCGGAGAAGCCGGGTGTGCGGGGGGTGACGTAGTGGCCGTCCTCGATGACGGCCGGATCGGCGAAGTGCTCGTGGAGGTGGTCGACGTACTCGATGACCCGGTCCTCCCGGCTGCCGGAGACCGCGACGTAGTCGAACATCGAGAGGTGCTGCACCAGTTCGCACAGTCCGACGCCTCCGGCGTGCGGGCAGACGGGGACGCCGTACTTGGCGGCCAGCAGCAGGATCGCCAGGTTCTCGTTGACGCCCGCGACCCGGGCGGCGTCGATCTGGACGAAGTCGACCGCGCCGGCCTGGAGCAGTTGTTTGAACACGACCCGGTTGGCGACGTGCTCGCCGGTGGCGACCTTGACGGGCTGCCCCGCCCGCACGGCGGCGTGCCCGAGCACGTCGTCGGGGCTGGTCGGTTCCTCGATCCAGTACGGGTCGTAGGGTGCGAGGGCGCGCATCCACTCCACCGCGGCGGCCACGTCCCAGCGCTGGTTGGCGTCGACGGCGATGCGGATGCCGGGGCCGACGGCGGTGCGGGCGAGCGCGAGTCTGCGGATGTCGTCGTCCAGGTCGGCGCCGACCTTGAGCTTGATCTGCGTGAAGCCGTCCGCGACCGCCTCCTTGGCCAGGCGTACGAGTTTGTCGTCGTCGTAACCGAGCCAGCCGGGTGAGGTCGTGTAGGCGGGGTAGCCCTCGGCGAGCAGCCGTTCGGTGCGCTCCGCGCGGCCCGGCTCGGCGTCCTGGAGCAGGGCGAGCGCCTCCTGGGGGGTCAGCGCGTCGGTGAGGTAGCGGAAGTCGACGAGGGAGACGAGCTCCCGCGGCGTCATCCCGGCGAGGAACTGCCAGACGGGCTGCCCCGCCAGCTTGGCCGCGAGGTCCCAGGCGGCGTTGACGACCGCGCCGGCCGCCATGTGCATCACGCCCTTCTCGGGCCCCAGCCAGCGCAGCTGGGAGTCGTGCGTGAGCTCGCGGTACAGGGCGCCGAGACCGGCTGCGTCACGCGGTACGGGGCGCCCGACCACATGGGCGCGGAGCGTCCCGATGGCGGCGGCCATGACGTCGTTGCCACGGCCGATGGTGAAGCAGAAACCATGCCCTTCGCTACCGGCACCGTCCGTACGCAGGACGACGTAGGCGGCCGAGTAGTCGGGGTCGGTGTTCATGGCGTCGGAGCCGTCGAGCTGTTCCGAGGTGGGAAAGCGGATGTCGTGAACCTCGAAGTCCGTGACGGTCTGACTCATGTGCGCCCCCAGGGGAATAACATCGGACCTCTGCTTGGTCATCCGATGTATAGCCCCGGACACTGCCGGTCGTCCAGGGTCCGGCGGAAATTCGATCACTTCCGGCCCGGTACAGCTCGGATGAATCAAGGACCGGCACGGTTCGCCCATGCATGCAAACAGGCTGCGGCCGGGTAGGACGGAAGCCGTAAGGTTGGTCCGTACACAAGGGAACTTCGGAAGGAGGCCTGGGTGATCGAGCTCGAGGGGGTACCCGAGCTGATCGACCCGGTCATGGTGGCCGCGTTCGAAGGCTGGAACGACGCCGGTGACGCCGCCTCCACAGCGGTCGGACATCTGGACCGGGAATGGAAGGGCGAGGTGTTCGCGGCGCTCGACGCCGAGGACTACTACGACTTCCAGGTCAATCGGCCCACGGTGTGGCTGGACGGTGGGGTACGCAAGATCACGTGGCCCACCACGCGACTCTCCGTGGTCCGTATCGGCGGGGAGAAGCCCCGGGACCTGGTGCTGGTCCGCGGCATCGAACCCTCCATGCGCTGGCGCTCGTTCTGCAACGAGATCCTGGGCTTCGCCCATGAGCTGGGCGTCGAGATGGTCGTCATCCTGGGGGCGCTGCTGGGCGACACCCCGCACACCCGCCCGGTGCCGGTGAGCGGAGTGACCTCGGATCCCGATCTGGCCAGAACGATGGATCTGGAGGAGACCAGGTACGAGGGCCCGACGGGCATCGTCGGCATCCTCCAGGAAGCCTGTACGCATGCGGGGGTTCCCGCGGTGAGTCTGTGGGCGGCGGTACCGCACTACGTGTCGCAGCCGCCGAACCCGAAGGCGACGCTGGCCCTGCTGAACCGTCTCGAGGATCTGCTCGGGCTGCGGATCCCGCTGGGCGAACTGCCCGAGGACGCCCGCGCGTGGCAGCTCGGCGTGGATCAGCTGGCGGCCGAGGACAGCGAGGTCGCGGAGTACGTGCAGACGCTGGAGGAGGCGCGGGACACCGCGGAACTGCCCGAGGCGTCCGGCGAGGCCATCGCCCGGGAGTTCGAGCGGTACCTCAGGCGCCGTGACGTCGGGGGCCCGGGCCAGCCGCCCGGCGGTCATGCCACGGAGAGCGGCGACGTGCCGTATCTGCGGGACACGTCGAGCGGCCGTACGAGACCGCCGAAGCCGCAGCGGCCGGAGGCCGAGCGGCCCGGGACGCCCCGGCCGAAGGAGGGGGACGCGCCCGAGGACCCGCCCGCCGGGCCGGACGAGAACCCGTCCGGGGACTGACGCCCGCGTCCGTCGGCCCCGGACACACGGACCGGCCCCGGACTTCGCCGTGAAGTCAGGGGCCGGTTCGCGCGTACGGGGTGGATACGGGCTAGAGGGCGACACCGAGCAGGGCGTCGACGGTGCGTGAGACGAGGCCGGGCGCGCTCTCGTCCGTACCGCCCTCGGCGGTCTGCGCCGCGGCCCAGCGGTCCACGGCGGCGAGGGCGGCCGGGGCGTCCAGATCGTCGGCCAGGGCCTCCCGCACCTCCTCGACCAGGGCGTCCGCGGGGAGTCCGTCCGGCCGGGAGACGGCGGCGCGCCACCGTGCGAGGCGCTCGACCGCGTCGGCGAGCACCTGGTCGGTCCACTCCCAGTCGGACCGGTAGTGGTGCGAGAGCAGCGCGAGCCTGATCGCCGCGGGGTCCACGTCGTCCCGGCGCAGTGCCGAGACGAAGACGAGGTTGCCCTTCGACTTGGACATCTTCTCGCCGTTGAGGCCGACCATGCCGGCGTGCACGTAGGCGCGGGCGAACGGGTGCTCACCGGTCAGCGCGTGGGCGTGCGAGGCGCCCATCTCGTGGTGCGGGAAGGCGAGGTCGGAGCCGCCTCCCTGGACGTCGAAGCCCATGCCGAGGTGGTCGAGCGCGATGGCCACGCACTCGATGTGCCAGCCGGGGCGGCCGGGGCCGAGGGTGGCTCCGTCCCAGCTCGGCTCGCCCTCACGGGCGGCCATCCAGAGCATCGGGTCGAGCGGGTTCTTCTTGCCGGGGCGCTCCGGGTCGCCGCCGCGTTCGGCGGAGAGCAGTCGCATGGCCTCGGCGTCGAGGCCGGAGACCTCGCCGAAGTGCGGGTCGGACTCGACGGAGAAGTACACGTCCCCGTCGAGCTCGTAGGCCGCGCCCGCGTCCCGGAGCCGTTCGACGAGCGGGACGATGCCGGGTATCGCCTCCACCGCCCCGATGTAGTGCCGGGGCGGAAGCATGCGCAGGGCGGTCATGTCCTCCCGGAAGAGCGCCGTCTCGCGTTCCGCGAGCTCGGTCCAGTCCTCGCCGTCGCGCACGGCCCGCTCCAGCAGCGGATCATCCACGTCGGTCACGTTCTGGACGTAGTGAACCTGCCGCTTGGTGTCGAGCCACACGCGCTGAACGAGGTCGAACGCGTTGTAGGTCGCCGCATGACCCATATGGGTCGCGTCGTACGGCGTGATGCCGCAGACGTAGATGCGGGCGACGGGACCGGGGTCAAGGGTGATCCGTCCGCCGGTCGCGGTGTCGTGGATCCGAAGGTCGCGGCCCTTGCCAGGCAGGGCGGGGACCTCAGAAGCGGGCCAGGCATGCATGTCATGAGCGTAACCGGATGATGCTTCCGGATACGAACCGGACCGGAGATCACGGCCGAAGAGGCGGTCTTGCGCGGTCGCCGCCCGTCCCCTAAGGCCCACCCGTTTCCCCGGTCCCCCCGTCCCCCGCCCCTCGGTCCCGCCGCCCCGTCCCCGGGGTCAAGAGGCGTGATTCACACCGGGGGCCACGGAATGGCCGGCCACTCCCCGCTCGGCTGCGGATGGCGCCCGGCCTCCCGCAGTCCGGCGACCCGTCCCCGCAGCGCGTCGAGCTCCGCCGTCGTGATCAGGTCCGCCAGCCGGGTGGCGAGCGCCGTACCCGGCTCCAGACCGGCGGACAGCAGGGCCAGGACCTCCACGGCCTCCGGGGTCAGCGGTTCGCCGGCCCAGCCCCACAGCAGGGTCCGCAGCTTGTCGTCCGCGTTGAAGGTCACCCCGTGGTCGATGCCGTACAGCCGGCCGCCCGGCGCGGGCAGCAGGTGCCCGCCCTTGCGGTCGCCGTTGTTGATCACCGCGTCCAGGACCGCGAGCCTGCGCAGACGCGAGTCGTCGGCGTGCACCAGCAGGGCGGTCTTCCCCTCCCCCACCTCGGCGAACCCGACGGCCTTCCAACCGTCCCCGGGCTCCTCGTCCTCGACCAGCGCGAGCAGCGGCGGCAGCCCGTGCGCGGGCGCCTCGGCATCGGGCTCGGCCTCGATCCACAGCTGGCACATCCCCCGGCCGTAGGGCCCCTCCCGCAGCACCGTGGGCGGCACGAGCCCCCACCCGGTGGCCTCGGAGATCTCGTACGCCGCCACCTCGCGCTGGGCGAGCGTGCCGTCCGGGAAGTCCCAGAGCGGCTGCTCCCCGGCGACCGGCTTGTAGACGCAGCGGCGTTCCTCGCCCTCGTACGCGACCGTGCAGTAGAGCACCGCGTTCGACGCGCCCCGAACCTGTCCGAGGACCGTGAGCTCCCCCTCCGCGAGCAGGGTGCGCAGTCCGGCCTCCGTCAGGCCCCGCGACGGTATCCGTTCTGGCGCGGGCATACGTGTCCTTCCGGGTCGAGGGGCAGGCTGCACAGCGGGCACGGGGGCCGGCCGGCGTTCACGACGTCCAGGGCGCGCTTGGCGAACGCCCTGGCCTGGGCGCCGCTCAGCCGGACGCGCAGCATCGGCGGGCCGTTCTCCTCGTCCTGCAGGAGTCGCTCCTCGGCCTCCGCGAGATCGTCGTCGGACTCGGCGTCCAGCTCGACGAGGGCCTGCGCCTCGACGATCATGCGCTGCTCCTCGCCGTCCCAGGCGAGAGCCATCGTGCCGACCCTGAACTCCTCCTCCACGGGGGCGTCGAGCGGGGCGGAGTCGGTGACGTCCATGGGTGCCACGGCGGGCACCGGTGAGTTGCCGCCGGTCCGCCGGACGACCTCGTCGAGGAGTTCGTCGATCCGTTCGGCCAGCGCGGCCACCTGGGTCTTCTCCAGGGCCACGCTCGTGACCCGTCCCCGCGAGGACGCCTGCAGGAAAAACGTACGGCGGCCAGGCAGCCCGACCGTACCGGCCACGAAACGGTCCGGGGGGTCGTAGAGGAACACCTGACGGGACACGTCCTGTCTCCCTTGAGAATGTGGGGGCGGATGGAGGGCTGCCGGGGCCCGGGAGGATTTCCCCACAAGGCCTCTACGGCGCGTCCACCCTACTGCGCGGAGCGATCACGGTGCCCCAGCGCCGCCCCCTACGGCCGCATCCGTTGCGGTGTCCCCCGTCGCGTCGGCCCCGATGGCCTGTTCACGCGGGGCCAGCGACGCGAAGTCGCCGGTGTCGCCGAGGCGGAGGAGGAACGGGCGCAGGCGCGTGTAACGGATCGCGGTGACCGAGCAGGGGTCCACGTGGACGCGCTGGAAGAGGTCGAGGTGCATGCCGAGGGCGTCGGCGACGAGCGCCTTGATGATGTCGCCGTGCGAGCACATCAGATAGGTGGCGTCGTCCCCGTGCTCCGCCTCGATCCGGGCGTTCCAGTCCCGTACGGCGTCGACGGCCCGGGCCTGCATGGCCCGCATGGACTCACCGCCGGGGAAGGCGGCGGCGGAGGGGTGCTGCTGCACGACGGACATCAGCGGTTCGTCGGAGAGTTCCGCGAGCTTGCGCCCCGACCAGTCCCCGTAGTCGCATTCGCTGATCCGTTCCTCGGTGTGCAGCGGGAGGCCGGGCCGGGCGTCGAGCAGCGGCCGGAGCGTCTCGCGGCAGCGTTGCAGGGGACTGCTGACGGCCGCGACGAGGGTGAGGGCGGACAGCCGTCCGGGCAGCGCGGCGGCCTGTCCGGCGCCGCGTTCGTCGAGGGCGACCCCGGGGGTCCGCCCCGCGAGCACTCCGGAGGTGTTGGCGGTCGAGCGTCCGTGGCGTACGAGGATGAGCGTGGGCATACCCGCCAGCGTAGAGGGCACGGCGCAGGTGCACGCAGGCCCGGGGCAGGGAAGAATGCGCGCGTGATCGTGGACTGTGGCATTTACCGGGACGGGCGCCGTACGGACGGCCCCGCCGACTTCTCCGACGCCCTCGACGAGGCGCGAGCCGCCGGGGACGGGTTCGTCTGGATCGGGCTGCACGAGCCCACGGAGAAGGAATTCGACCTGGTCAGCAGTGAGTTCGGGCTCCACCCGCTGGCGGTGGAGGACGCGCTGCGGGCGCACCAGCGGCCCAAGCTGGAGATTTACGACGACTCGCTGTTCGTCGTCATCAAGCCGGTGATCTACGAGCAGGAGAGCGACAGGGTCAGCACCGACGAGTTGATGATCTTCATAGGTGACTCCTTCGTGGTGACGGTCCGGCACGGCGAGGGCGCGCCACTCGCGGCGGTACGCCGCCGTCTGGAGGCCGAGCCCGAGGTGCTCAGGCACGGCCCCACGTCGGTGCTGTACGCGGTCAGCGACGCGGCGGTGGACCATTACATCGAGGTCGCGGCCGAGCTCCAGGTCGACCTTGAGGAGCTGGAGGCCGAGGTGTTCGCGCCCAGCGGATCCGGCGACTCCAAGAACACCGCCGCGCGCATCTACACGTTCAAGCGGCAGGTGCTGGAGTTCCGCCGGGCGACGGGTCCGCTGAGCGCGCCGATGGCCCGGCTCGCGAGCGCGGGCGTCCCGTTCGTCGAAAGGCAGTCGCAGCCGTTCTTCCGGGACGTGAACGACCACCTGATCCGCGCCAACGAGCATGTGGAGGGCCTGGACCGGCTCCTGTCGGACATCCTGGCGGCGCATCTGGCGCAGATGGGGGTGCGGCAGAACGACGACATGCGGAAGATCTCGGCGTGGGCCGCGATGGCCGCCGTGCCGACCATGGTGGCCGGTGTCTACGGCATGAACTTCGACCACATGCCCGAGCTGCACTGGGCGTGGACGTATCCGGTGGTGGTCGCGCTGATGGGCTGCGCGGTCTTCGGCCTGTACCGCCTGTTCAAGCGCCGCGGCTGGATGTGACCGGACCCGGCAGCGCCCGGGGCCTGAGCTCCGGGCTCCCGGATCTGGAACCTGGAACCTGGCTCCAGGAGCGTCAGGCGAACTCCCCCTCCGCCTCGACCACCGCCGGGGTGCCCAGGGCATTGCGCCGCGCCGGCGGTGCGAGGCTCACCATGCGCCGCCATCCGGTCAGCCGCTCGTAGGCGTACATCGCGTGGATGCCCGCCGCCAGCACGGCCGCCTTGGGGCGGGGCCAGCCCAGCACCCGGCCCATGTGCGTCATCACGGCGAGGCTGACGTCGCGGTAGACCCGGATCTCGGCGCGGGCGCACTCGCGCAGGACGGACCGGATCGTCCTGCCGTGCCCGGCCCGGGCGAAGCGGAGCAGTTCCTCGTGGCAGTACGCGAGGTGGTTGTCCTCGTCGCGCGAGATCATCTTCACCGCGCGGCCGAGGACGGCGTCGTCGGCGAAGTACCTGAGCAGAAGCCGCATCTGCTCGGAGGCCCGTTGTTCGGTGACGCGGCTGTGGGCCAGGTACACGATGATCTCCCGCTCGGTGAGCGGTTCCTCGCGGTTGAGGCGGTCGTGGGCGAGGCCGATGCCCTGGCGCTCCAGGAGCAGCGTGTAGTCCGTCTCGTAGGGCACCGCGACCGGCCGCAGCCCACGCTGCTTCAGCAGGGCGTTGAAGATGCGGCCGTGCTTGTCCTCGTCGGCTCCGTGGCGGGCGACCTTGGGAGCGAGTTCGCGCAGACCGGCGGGGACGAGGGCGGCGATGCGGCCGTTCTCCCAGCCGCCCTGGGACTCCCCGCCCGCGGCGATGGAGCAGAACAGCCGGAAGGACTCGTCGTTGTCGAGGATCTCCTGGAACAGACTCTTTGCCGACAGCATCACTGCCACCTTTCGCACCGGTGTCCGCAGAGGCACAGTCAAATTCGGTACGAGGTGGTAGGCAACACGAACGGGGCCGGGCGGGGTACCGGGCGTAACCGGTGGGCGCGCGTCGCGTTGTTCCCTGTGACGGCCGTGGCGGGGAGGACCCCCGAGCCCCCACCACGGCCGTAGTGCTGTTCCGGGACGGCCCGGCGGGCTGTTACGCGGCCAGGCCGGAGCGCTCCAGGGCGTCCGTGCCGGCGCGCAGGGCGGCGAGCCGCTCGTCGAGCGTGAAGCCCGCCGGGGCGAGGGTCAGGGTGGTGACACCGGCGGCCGCGTACGCCTGCATCCGCTCGGCGATCCGCTCCACCGAACCGAGCAGCGTGGTCTGGTCGATGAGCCGGTGCGGCACGGCGGCGGCGGCGCCGCTCTTGTCGCCCGACAGGTACTTGTCCTGGATCTCGGCCGCTTCCTTCTCGTAGCCCATGCGCTGGGCGAGCTGGTTGTAGAAGTTCTGCTTGCGGCTGCCCATACCGCCGACGTACAGCGCGGTGTAGGGGCGGAACATGTCGGCGAGGCCGTTGACGTCGTCGCCGATCGCGAGCGGCAGGGTCGGGCAGACGTCGAAGCCCTCCATCGTCTTCCCGGCCTTCTCGCGCCCGGCCCGCAGGTGCTTCACCGCGGTGTCCTCCAGGTGCTCGGCGGACGGGAAGATCAGCAGGGCCCCGTCGGCGATCTCGCCGGTCTGTTCCAGGTTCTTCGGGCCGATCGCGGCGATGTAGAGCGGGATGTGCTCGCGCTGCGGGTGGACGGTCAGCTTGATGGGCTTGCCGGGGCCGTCCGGGAGCGGCAGCGTCCAGTGCTCGCCGTCGTAGGACAGGCGCTCCCGGGACATCGCCTTGCGCACGATCTCGACGTACTCCCGGGTGCGGGCCAGCGGCTTGTCGAACTTGACGCCGTACCAGCCTTCGGAGACCTGGGGTCCGGACACGCCGAGGCCGAGGCGGAAGCGGCCGCCGGAGAGCGAGTCGAGGGTGGCGGCGGTCATCGCCGTCATCGCGGGCTGGCGGGCCGGGATCTGCATGATGGCGGAGCCGACGTCGATGGACTCGGTCTGCGCCGCCACCCAGGCGAGCACCGTCGGCACGTCGGATCCGTAGGCCTCGGCGGCCCAGCAGACGTCGTAGCCGAGCCGGTCGGCCTCCTGGGCGACGGCGAGGTTGTCGCCGTCCATACCCGCTCCCCAGTAACCGAGATTGATGCCGAGCCGCATGGCCACGCTCCCTCTACCGATCAGTAACGTCCCTGTGTCCCGGACTCTAGCGCGGGCCCCCGCGATCCGGCAGGCCCGGCAGCCGACTGTCAGGTTGTCCACAGGCCTCCACCGCCCCGTGTCGTGGCCAGTAATCTCAGCGCCCATGGAGCAGAGGCATCTCGGCCGTACCGGCCTTCGCGTGTCACGGATCGGACTCGGCACGCTCACCTGGGGCCGGGACACCGACGATCACGACGCCGCGGATCAGCTGAAGGCCTTCTGGGACGTGGGCGGCACCCTCGTCGACACGGCCGATGTGTACGGCGGCGGCGAGGCCGAGTACCTGCTCGGGCGGCTGATCGACACGCTGGTGCCGCGTCGGGATCTGGTCATCGCGACGAAGGCGGGCAGTGTCCCCGACCCGTACCGCCGCTTCGACGGCTCGCGCGGGCATCTGCTGGCCGCGCTCGACGCGTCCCTGGAACGGCTCGGTACGGACTACGTCGACCTGTGGCAGATCCACGCCTTCGACCCCGTGACACCGCTGGACGAGACCCTGCAGGCACTGGATCTGGCCGTGTCGTCGGGGCGCGTGCGGTACGCGGGCGTGTCGAACTTCAGCGGGTGGCAGCTGGCCAAGGCGGCCACCTGGCAGCTCGCCTCGCCCGGGCTGCGCACCCGGCTGGCCAGTACGCAGATGGAGTACTCGCTGCTGCAGCGGGGCGTCGAGCGCGAGGTGCTGCCGGCGGCGCTGGACCTCGGGGTGGGGTTGCTGCCCTCGTCCCCGCTCGGCCGCGGGGTGCTCACCGGCAAGTACCGCACGGGTACGCCGTCCGATTCCCGGGGTGCGTCGGAGGTGCTGGCACCGTTCGTCGAGCCGTATCTGGACGACCCCGCGCGCCGGATCGTGGACGCGGTGGCCACGGCCGCGGACGGCCTGGCGACGACGGCCCTCCACGTGGCGCTCGCCTGGGTGCGGGACCGCCCGGGCGTGGTGGCCCCGGTCGTCGGCGCGCGCAACGCGCGGCAGCTGACCGAGGCGTTGTCGGTGGAGGCGCTTAGTCTTCCTGACGAGATCTGCCAGGCGCTCGACGACGTGTCGGCGCCCGTGCACCGATATCCGGATCAGGACTGGAGCACGCTGTGACTGCGCTTCCCCGTGGGGAAACCCCGGACCCCGCGGCCGAGAACGACGAGGACCGCGGCACCGAAGCCGTTGCCGCCGGCACGCCCGGCGAGGACCGGGCGCCCGGCCAGGACGGTGCGGAAGGGCCGGACGGTGCGGAAGAGGCTCCGGGGAGCTCGGAAGGCCCTGCCGAGGAGACTCCCTCGACCGACGCGACGGATACGACGGATGCGACGGATGGTGCCGACGGGGCTGACGGAGCCGATGCCGCCGCCGCGACCGACGGGCCCGCCGCGCTCTCCGAGGCCGAGGCGGAGCTGGCCGCCCAGCGCGAGCTGCGCGAGCGGATCGAGAAGCGCAAGGCCGAGAAGGAAGGACCCATCCCGGCCGGCACGAAGCTGAGCGGCCCGGCCGCCGACCTGCTCGCGGCCGTACGCGCCGTGGAGAGCGGCGAGAAGCCGGGCACGGCCTTCTTCGACGCCCCCGCGACGGCGCCCGCACCCCGCCGGTCCGCCCCTGAGGGCCCGGCGCCCGTCCGGCCGTCCCCGGCCCCCTCACGGACCGCCGTACGCGGGGCGTCACCGGAGGCCGTGGCCTCGGTCGCGGCCGTACTCGCCGAGGGCGGAGCGCCCGAGGCCCTGGCCCGCCCGACGGCGACGACGCTCGGCGAGCAGGCGGCCGACCTCCTGCGCGAGGATCCGTGGCAGCTGCTGTCCGTGCCCGGGGTACGGCCGGAACAGGCCGACGGCTTCGCCCGCGCCCTGCTGGGCGCGGAGTGCGGACCGGACGACGAGCGGCGCACGGCGGCGCTCGTGGGCCGGCAGCTGGAGCAGGCCGCGCTGCGGGGTCACACCGCACTGGACGCGTCCGAGGTGCGCGCGGCGCTCGCGGGGCACTCGGTGACCGACCCCGAGGCGGCCGTGCTGCACGCGATCGCCGAGGGAGTCGTGCTCGTCTTCCAGGACGGCGCCGACCCGTCACAGGTGCCGGACGGCGCCGAGCCGGAGGACACGGACGGCGAGGAGGCCGGGGACGGGGCGGGCGACGCCCAGGAACCGGCGCCGGTCCTGCTGGGCCTCGACCGGTACGCCCTGGCCGAGGAGAGCCTCGCCGACGGTCTGGGGCGCCTCGTCAACTCCTGCGAGAAGGGCACCGACTGGGCGGACGCCGCCGCTGCCGCCCCGTCCCCCTCGGCGGGCGAGCTGATCCGGACCGTCGCGACCGCCGGCCTGGTCGCCCACAGCGGCGGCGAGAGCGCCAGGGCCGAGCCTGCAGCCCTGATCGCCGCCGCGCGCGGCCTGGGGCTGCGGGCCCTCGCGACCACCCACAGCGTGGACGGCGTGCGCAGGCTGGCCGCCTCGGTGGGCGACCCGCAGGCCGTCGTGACGCTGTCCGGCCTGCTGTCCGGCACCGCCGGTCCCGGCCGGGACGCGGACGGTGCGTTCGCCCTCGATCTGCTGGTGGTGCTGGATGCCCCGCAGCTCGACGTGGAGACGGCCGCGATGCTGGTGGAGTGCCTGGCCGACGGTACGCGGCTGGTCCTGAGCGGCGATCCGGGTGTGCTCGGATCCGCCGGCGCGGGCCGGGTGTTCGCGGACGTGCTCGCGGCGCGTGCCTGCCCCCAGGTGGTGTCCCGCACCCCGGACCCCGGGCCGATCGGCGAGCTGGTCTCGGGCATCGGCATCGGTGAGATCGGCCCGGTCGACGCCCCCGGCAAGGAGGTCGTGATCGTCCCTGTCCGGGACGCCGGTGAGGCCGTCCACCGCACGGTGCAGCTGGTCGCCGACTCGGTGCCGCGCGCCATCGGCGTACCGTCCGCCGACACCCAGGTGATCACGGTCGGGCACGGCGGTTCGGCGGGCACCTCGGCGCTGAACGCGGCGCTCAAGCAGCGGCTCAACCCGGGACCCGGCCGGTTCGGCGGGTTCGATCCCGGCGACCGCGTCGTCCATGTCCCCGCACCCGGCAGGGCCGTCCCCGGGGCGGTCGTCTCGGCCGACGCCGACGGACTGCACCTGGACTGCGCGGGCACGCTCCTCGTCGTACCCCAGGACGCGGTGGAGTCATCCGTGCGGCACGGCTGGGCGCTCAGTGCCCATCAGGCGGCCGGGATGCGCTGGCCCGCCGTGGTGGTCGTCCTGCCGGGCGACGCGGCCCAGGGCCTGAGCCGGCCGTGGGTGTACACCGCGTTCAGCCGCGGCGAGCGGCACCTGTCCGTGGTGCACGGCGTGGACCAGGCCTTGCCTCGCGCGGTGGCCGAGATCCCCGCGCAGGAGCGGACCACCCGGCTGCGCACCCTCCTGGAGGCGCTGCCGACCCCGGACGCCGCCCAGGCCACGTAGGAGGCGGGAAGGACCGGACACGTGCGACGGCCCCGGTGCGCGGCGCACCGGGGCCGTCGTGTGGTCGTGCCGTCGTGGCGTCCTGGATCAGGCGCGTTCCGCCACGGAGGCCTCGGGATCCCTGTCCGCGTCGTCCTCGTCCTCGTCGAACACCGCGCTGACGTCGAATCGGCACACCACCAGGGACGGATCCGCTTCGTCGAACGGCGCCCCGAGCCACTCCCCCGGTTCGGGAAGCTCCTCCACCGCGGAGACCCAGAGGGTGGAGTCCCCCTCCTCCAGGCCGAACTCCTTGTGCCGGGAGGCGATCTCGTCCGCCTCGTACTCGCCGAACAGCACCCCCAGCGCGGCGTGCACGCTGGCACCGACGACGGCCACGGCGGCGCTGTCGTGCCCCTCCGGGTCCAGGTCGGCGAGCCGCTGCGCCTGGGCGAGCAGCCGCGGGGGTTCGACCACCGCGTAGTCGCGCCTGATCAGCACGCTGACGGCGTGCGGCTCCTCCGGTCCGGCGTACGGCGGCATGGAGTCGTCCGCGCCCGGGATCTCGAAGGGGGTGACCTCGTCGTAGCGGTCGTAGAGCAGTTCGTCGTAGACCTCGGCCGCAGCGGCCAGTGCGTTGAACGCGTCGTAGACAGCGGGGTCGTCGTCCCCGGTACGGCGTTCGACGGCCTCGAGGTGGCGGTCGAGCGCGGTTTTGACTGCATCGGCGGCGGCGCGTACCTCGGCAGCGGTGGGCTGCGCAGCATCAGACATAGTGCAGACGCTATCCGTACCGGGGCTCTGCCCGCACAATAGATGCGATGCCGGAATACGAATTTGTCGACGTGTACGTGCCGCGCGGGGTGTCCCGCACGGAGGCGGCCCGCTTGCTGACCGACCGTGCCGAGTACGGGCACTGGGAGTTGGACCGACTGACGCTGCGCCGGGACGGCAGCCGCCGCGTGCGGTTGCGCCGCCGGATCATCCGCCAGCTCCGCGCCACCTGGTAGCACGGAGCGGGTCCCGCACACGCGGAACCCGCTCCTCTGATCGTGCTGTACGCGCTGTCGCGGTGCTGTTACGCGCCGCTGCGGGAACGCCGGTAGAGGACCGTGCCCGCACCCGCGAGCAGCAGACCCGCGCTCGCCGGAATCAGCAGGTCGAGGCCACCCGCACCCGTGTGGGCGAGCTGCTCGGTCACGAGCTGGGTCTCGGGAGCCGGCGGCACGGAGACGTGCTCGGGAGGCTGGACCGGCTTCCCCGGGGTGTGCGGCGTCGGCGGGACGACGGGCGGGGTGACCTCCGCGTCGTTCTCGCAGCTGTTGCCGAAGACCGGGTTGAGCAGTCCGCCGATGGTGATGCTGTTGCCGCAGAGGTTCACCGGGATCGCGACCGGCACCTGCACCTGGTTGCCGGAGCCGATGCCGGGCGACCCCTTGGCCTCGCCCTGTGCCGTGGCGCCGGGAGCGCGATGCCTGCCGGTCCCCGCCCCGCCGTCCTGGGCCTCGTGCCCGGACGCGTGGCTGCCTGGGCCCGGTCCGTCGGACCCGGAGGTGCCCGAGCTCGCCCCGGAAGTGCCGGAGCCGTGCCCGGACGGGGCGTTGTGGTCCGACGCGCGGCCGTTCCCGGCACCCGCCGATCCGTTTCCGCAGTCGTTGCCGCTCGTGGGATTGAGCAGACCGCCGACGTTCACGGAGTTTCCGCACGCGTTGACGGGGATGTCGATCGGGACCTGGATCGAATTCCCCGACAGCACTCCCGGTGAGTTCGACGCGCCGCCGGACGCTCCCGCGTCGGCATGTGCGTAACCGCCACCGAGCGCGAGCACTCCGCCCGCCGCTGCCATGGTGATCAGGCCTTTACGTGTGACCTGTCGCATAGGTTGCTTTCCTGCCTTCTGCCTTCCGAAACGCCCCTGGACACAGCTTGTCCGGGGCCCGATGCCCGGCGGCCCCGGAGTGCATGGCGCGCACTCCGGGGCCGCCGGACCACACCCTTACGGGTTGGTGTTCAACGTCAGGCGTTGACGCAGGTGTTGCCGAAGGCGGGGTTCAGCAGCCCGATCACGGAGATCGTGTTGCCGCACACGTTCACCGGGACGTGGACCGGCACCTGGACGACGTTGCCCGAGAGCACGCCGGGGCTGCCGATGGCGGCAGCCTGGGCACCGGCGTCGGCGGAAGCCATACCCGCACCCGCGAGCACGAGCCCACCGGTAGCAGCCGCGATTGCGACGACCTTCTTGATCATTATTCCTCCTGATTGACAAGTGCGGTCCCAGCCGCGGACCGCATCACCTGTAACGAGGAGGGAATGAGGGGGCTACGAGTGCACGGCCCCTTTCACTCTTTCTGGTTATGTACGCACACGCTGGCGAATTCGGCTGCGAGGCGTTCACGCATGGTCGATGAACCGGTCGAGCACCCGGACGCCGAACTTGAGGCCGTCCACCGGAACCCGCTCGTCCACACCGTGGAACATGCCGGCGAAGTCCAGCTCCGGCGGCAGCTTCAGCGGGGCGAAGCCGAAGCAGCGGATGCCGAGGTCGTCGAAGGACTTCGCGTCGGTGCCGCCGGACAGCATGTAGGGCACCGCGCGGGCGATCGGGTCCTCGGCCTTGAGCGCGAGCTGGATCGCGTCCACCAGGGAACCGTCGAAGCTGGTCTCCAGCGCCTTGTCGCCGTGCACGTCCTCGCGCTTCACCCGCGGGCCGAGGATCCGGTCGAGGTCGGCGAGGAACTCCTCCTCGTATCCGGGCAGGAAGCGCCCGTCCACGTGCGCGGTGGCCTGTCCGGGAATCACGTTCACCTTGTAGCCGGCGCCGAGCATGGTGGGTGCGGCGGAGTTCCGCAGGGTGGCGCCGACCATCTTGGCGATCCCGCCGAGCTTGGCGAGCGTCGCCTCCATGTCCTCCGGGTCGAGCGGGGTGCCCAGCGCGTCGGACAGCTCGTCGAGGAAGGACCGTACGGTCTTGGTCACCCTGACCGGCCACTTGTGCCGACCGAGCCGGCCTACGGCCTCGCAGAGCTCGGTGATGGCGTTGTCGTTGTTGGTCATCGAGCCGTGGCCGGCGGTGCCGTCCACGGTGAGGCGCATCCAGTGCATGCCCTTCTGCGCGGTCTCCACCAGGTACAGCCTCAGGTTCTCGTTCACGGTGAACGAGAAACCGCCGACCTCACCGATCGCCTCGGTGACGCCGTCGAAGAGGTCGCGGTGGTTGTCGACGAGGTGGCGGGCCCCGTAGGTGCCGCCCGCCTCCTCGTCGGCGAGGAAGGCGAGCACGATGTCGCGCGGGGGCTTGCGGCCGCTGCGCATGCGGTCGCGGACGACCGCGAGGGTCATCGCGTCCATGTCCTTCATGTCGACCGCGCCCCGGCCCCAGACGCACCCGTCCGCGATCTCACCGGAGAACGGGTCGTGCGTCCAGTCCGCCGCGTTGGCCGGCACCACGTCGGTGTGCCCGTGGATCAGCAGTGCGGGCCGGGACGGGTCCTCGCCCTCGATCCGCGCCACGGTGGAGGCGCGGCCCTTGTGGGACTCGATGATCTGCGGTTCCAGCCCGACCTCGGCGAGCTTCTCGGCGACGTACTCGGCGGCGAGCCGCTCCCCGGGGCCGGAGTGGTCGCCGTAGTTGCTGGTGTCGATCCGGATCAGGTCACGACAGAGGTCCACGACCTCATTCTCGGCGGACTCACCGATGCCGGTCCGGGCCGTGTTGGTCTCGCTCACGCTGCTTCCTTCCACTGTCGCGGTGCTGCTCCCCCTCATCCTCGCGCGCCTGCCCCGCTCACCCAAGACCGCCCACTCCGCGTCACGTGCCTTTCACATGCCGGGGGCGTGATCGAGCACCCCCGAATGTTTGCTATGGTTTTCCACGTCGGAACGGGCACGGCCCGGACGACAGACACCCGGTCCGGGTGGCGGAATGGCAGACGCGCTAGCTTGAGGTGCTAGTGCCCTTTATCGGGCGTGGGGGTTCAAGTCCCCCCTCGGACACCAGCACAAACCCCAGGTCATCTGGGGTTTTTTGCTTTTTGGCCCCCTTGACGCGGATGAGGGTCACGGTGTGCGCGGAGCACGCCGGGGACGTGGGGGTGAGGTCGGCCCGTCTCCCGCGCTCCGGGCCGGTTCCGGCGGATCCCCCATCGGTTCCGGGCCGTTGCGGGCCGTTCCCGGCGGGTTCCGGTCGTTCCGGCCGGGGCGCGGGTTCGCTGTCAGACGGTGTCGGCGACCGGGATGCCGAAGTCCGGTGTGCCGTCGGTCCTCCAGGCCAGCCGCTGGATGCGGGTGTGCCGGTTGGGATCGTGCAGCGGGTCGCCGGTGATCTCCCGGTACGGGCGGGCGTGGTAGACGAGCACGTCGGTGCGGCCGTCCTCGGCGACGGTGAAGGAGTTGTGGCCTGGGCCGTACTGCCCCGTCTCCTCGCTGCTGGTGAAGACGGGCTCCGGGGACTTCGCCCAGGAGGCCGGGTCCATCAGGTCGCCGCGGGCGTCGGCCGTGAGCAGGCCCATGCGGTAGTTGGCGTCGGTCGCGCTCGCGGAGTACGTCATGAAGACGCGGCCGTTCCGCTTGATCACCGCCGGCCCCTCGTTGACCGCGAAGCCGACGCGTTCCCATTCGTACTCGGGCGTGCTGAGGCGGATCTGGGGCCCTGTCAGTGTCCAGGGGCCGGCCATCCTCGAGAGGAAGAGCCCGGTGTTGCCGCCCGCTCCGGGCTCGTGCTGGGCCCAGGCGAGATATCGGTCGCCGCGGTGCGTGAAGGTGTGGGCGTCGAGGGAGAAGGTGTCCCAGGCGGTGGTGAGGCGCCCCTTCTCGGTCCAGGTGCCCCGGAAGGGATTGGCGCTCGCGTTCTCCAGCACCCAGATCCGGATCTTCCAGATGTCGTCCGCGGGGGCCGCCGCGAAGTAGATGTACCAGGTGGTGCCGATGCGGTGCAGCTCCGGAGCCCAGATGTGGGCGGCCATGTCCCCGGTGGTGTGCCGGGTCCAGACGACCGATTCCTCGGCGGTACCCAGGCCGCTCAGCGTGCGGGACGAACGCAGGACGATCCGGTCGTACCCGGGGACGCTGGCGGTGAAGTAGTAACGGCCGTCGGTGTGCCGGGTGATGTGCGGGTCCGCGCGCCGCTCGACGAGCGGATTGCGGTACGCGGTGTGCGGCGCCGCCGCGTGGGCGACGCCGGGTACGGCGGTGAGGGCTCCCGCGACCAGGGCACCCCTCGGCATGCTCCTGCGGCTGGGCTCTCCGGCTCGGCTCACGGGGATCGCCCTTCGTGGGGGACGGGCGCTCAAGGGGGCGGGGGTCATCGGAGCGCGTGGGGCGGGACGAGCTTCCGGTCGCGCAGCTCGCCGCGGACGAGCGCGGCGTACTCGGTGGCGCCGCGCGCGGAGGTGTGGGTGTTGTCGCGCTTCTCGTCGTAGAGGTAGAGGGCCTTGGACGCCTCGGGGCCGAGCTCCTCGACACGCGCCTTGGTCAGGGCGGTGAGGTCGACGAGCGGGGTGCCCTGCTCGGCGGCGAGGGTACGCACCTCGGCGGGCAGGTCCACGCCCAGGCCGTTGACGAGGAGGGCGGTGCCGTTGTCGAGGGTGCCGTCGGTGTTGAACCAGCGGCGGACGATCGGGGTGACGAGCACGGGCCTTCCGCCCTCGGCCCGTACGTCCTCGATCATCGCGGTGAGGTTGGCGCGGTAGGTGGCGCGGTCGGTCTGTTTGTCGTTGTGGGCGAGCTGGACGAGGACGAGGTCACCGCGGTGGATACGGGCCCGGAGCGCGGGGAAGAGCGCCGGATTGTCCCGGAAGGACTGGGAGCCCTCCCCGGAGTCGGCGTAGTTGGCGACGGTGATCCGGTCGGTGAGGTACTGCGGGAGCTGCTGCCCCCAGCCCGAGTAGGGGTCGCCGGGCTGGTCGCAGACGGTGGAGTCGCCGGCGAGGAGGATCTGGGGCGTGCGGACGCGTTCGACCCGGAGCGCCGCGAGCCGCGGTGCCGTACCGCCGAAGGCGAGGTCGAGTCCGGGGCTGCCGGTGGGCCCGGTGGGCTCGCCCTCCGGTTCGCGGACGTCCACGGTGAAGCTACGGCGGACGGTCTTCCCGGCGGCGTTCGGGGTCTCGGCGAGCACGGTTCTGCGCGTCTCGGCGGTGACGGAGGTCGAGCCGTCCCCGGCGCCTCCACCGAGGAGGACCCGGACGCGGTAGGTGCCGGGAGCGACGTCGAAGTGGCAGAGGACGGGGGCGGTGCCGGTGCAGTGGTCCAGGGCGTCCGGCCCGGCGGCGGGGCGGTCCTGGGCTCCGGCGGGGGTGGCCGCGAGGCCGGTCAGGGCGGCGACGGCGGTGCAGGCGGCCAGCAGTGCGGATCCGGCTCGGCGCATGGCGGGGCTCCTCCGGTTCGAAAGGAACGGATTCCCGGGGTGGACGGAATCCGGGGTGGACGGAATCCGGTTGAATGGATTCAGCGGGCAGGACCCTACGCGCATCGGCAAGCGCTTTCTACACTGCGCGCGGTTTCGTCCGCTTCCCTTGACGATCGCTCCGGACCGGCCCTACCGTCGGGGCGGCCACCGGGCCCTCCGTCCTCGCGGTGCGATGATGGGCAGCCCTCCGGGCCACCGGGCATCCAGGCCCCCGCCCCACCCATGGCAAGGACCGACGCGATGAGAGGACGGGCGAAACCCCCCGCCGCGCCGTTGCCGCAGCACGCGGGAGTCGATCCGGTGCGGGTGCGGCTGCCGGAGGACCCCGACGGGGTCTGGGGGTGCGTCCGGGACCATCTGCTGGACCGGTTCGCGGGGGCGGTCGGCGCGGAACGGGTGGACGCCATGCTGGCCGGGGGTCGGTTCGTCGGGGCCGACGGCGCCGCGGTGGGGGGCGACGAGCCGTACACCGCGGGGCGGTACCTCTGGTTCCACCGCGACTTCGCACCGGAGGAACCCGTGCCGTTCCCGGTCGGCGTGGTGTACCGCGACGCGCACCTCGTCATCGCCGACAAGCCGCACTTCCTGGCAACCACCCCGCGTGGCCGGCACATCACCGAGACGGTGGTGGCCCGGCTGCGCAGGGAGCAGGATCTCCCGGACCTGCAGCCCGCGCACCGGCTCGACCGGCTGACGGCGGGTCTGGTGCTCCTCGTCGTACGGCCCGGGGAGCGGGGTGCCTACCAGACGCTGTTCCGGGACCGGCTGGTGCGCAAGGAGTACGAGGCGGTGGCCCCGTACGACCCCGGCGTGGTGCTCCCCCGCACCGTGCACAGCCGGATCGTCAAGGAGCGCGGGGTCATCGCCGCGCGCGAGGAGCCCGGCGAGGCGAACAGCGAGAGCCGGATCGAACTGCTGGAGCACCGGGGCGGGCTCGGCCGCTACCGGCTGCTGCCCGCCACCGGGCGCACCCATCAGTTGCGGGTCCATATGAACGCGCTGGGGCTGCCGCTCGTCCACGACCCGGTCTATCCGGTCGTGGAGCCGGAGACCGGCCGGGAGGACTACGCGCGGCCGTTGCAACTGCTGGCCAGGGTGCTGGAGTTCACCGATCCGGTCACGGGTGTGCCGCACCGCTTCGAGAGCGGGCTGCGGCTGTCCGCGTGGCCGGACCGGTGAACGCGTGGCCGGACCGGTGAAGCCGGCCTCGGTCAGTGGCCGCGGGTGATCCATTCGTTGAGGTGGGGGGCTTCGGCGCCGATGGTGGTGGGGTCGCCGTGTCCGGTGCGGACGGCGGTTTCCGCCGGGAGGGTCAGGAGCCGGTCCCTGATGGAGTCGATGATGGTGGGGAAGTGGGAGAAGGACCGGCCGGTGGCGCCGGGGCCGCCCTGGAAGAGGGTGTCGCCGGTGAAGACGGTGGCCAGTTCCGGGGCGTGGAGGCAGACCGCGCCGGGGGCGTGACCCGGAGTGTGCAGGACTTCCAGGCGGGTTCCGGCGATCTCCAGGACCTGGCCGTCCGCCAGTTCGGCGTCGGGGGTGCGGCCGGGGTGGGTCTGCTTCCACAGGGGGAGGTCGTCGGGGTGCAGGAGGATCGGTGCGCCGGTCGCGTCGGCGAGGGCGGGGGCGGCGTCGATGTGGTCGTTGTGTGCGTGGGTGCAGATGATGGCGCGCAGGGTACGGCCACCCAGTGCGCTCCGGATCGCGTCGGCGTCATGGGCGGCGTCGATGACGACGGCGTCGGTGTCGTCGCCGATGATCCACACGTTGTTGGTGACGTCCCACGCGCCGCCGTCCAGGGCGAAGGTGCCGGAGGTGACGAGGTGGTCGATGCGGGCGCTCATCAGAACACCACCACCGAGCGCAGGACGTCACCGTCGTGCATCCGGGCGAAGGCCTGCTCGATGTCACCCAGGGCGATGGTCTCGGTGACGAACGCTCCGAGGTCGAGTCGGCCCTGCTGGTGCAGGTCGATCAGCATCGGGAAGTCACGCGAGGGGAGACAGTCCCCGTACCAGGACGACTTGAGGGAACCACCACGCCCGAACACGTCCAGCAGAGGCAGTTCCAACCGCATTTCCGGGGTGGGGACCCCGACCAGGACGACGGTGCCGGCCAGGTCACGGGCGTAGAAGGCCTGCTTGTACGTCTCCGGGCGGCCGACCGCCTCGATCACGACATCCGCGCCGTTCCCGCCGGTCAGCGCCCGGATCGCCTCGACGGGGTCGTCGGAAGCCGAGTTCACCGTGTGCGTGGCGCCCATCGTCTTCGCCGTCCGGAGCTTGCGGTCGTCGATGTCCACCGCGATGATTTTCGCCGCACCGGCGAGGCGGGCCCCGGCGATCGCCGCGTCGCCGACACCGCCGCAGCCGATGACGGCCACGGAGTCACCCCGGCCGACCTGGCCGGTGTTGATCGCCGCCCCGATACCCGCCATGACCCCGCAGCCCAGCAGGCCGGCCACGGCCGGGGAGACCGCGGGATCGACCTTGGTGCACTGGCCGGCTGCCACGAGGGTCTTCTCGGCGAACGCCCCGATCCCCAGCGCCGGCGACAGCTCGGTACCGTCCAGCAGCGTCATCCTCTGCTTCGCGTTGTGGGTGTCGAAGCAGTACCAGGGACGCCCGCGCAGACACGCACGGCACTGACCGCACACCGCACGCCAGTTCAGGACCACGAAGTCCCCGGGCACCACATCCGTGACCCCCGCCCCCACCGACTCCACGACACCCGCCGCCTCATGACCCAGCAGGAACGGGAACTCGTCGTTGATACCACCCTGCTTGTAGTGCAGATCGGTATGACAGACCCCGCACGCCTGGACCTTCACCACGGCCTCACCCGGACCCGGATCCGGCACGACGATCGTCTCCACCCGCACCGGCTCGTTCTTCCCCGGTGCGATGACACCCTGTACCCGCTGCGCCATGTCGTGGTCTCCCATCCGGACTGTCCCGTGTTCTGCCGAAGATCGTTCATTGGTCACCGTACCGGGGCGGGAGTCCGGGTCAGGGCGCGAGGACGTCCAGTTCGTGCAGTGCGCCGACCGCGATCTCCTTGGTCAGCCGCTCGGCGCCCGCTGTGTCGCCCTCGCGCACCGCTTCGGCGAGCCGGACGTGCAGCGTGACGGCGGCCGGGTCCGGGTCCTCGAACATCACCTGGTGGTGGGTGCGGCCCGCGAGGACCTCGGCGACGACGTCGCCGAGCCGCGCGAACATCTCGTTGCCGGAGGCGATGAGCACGATCCGGTGGAAGGCGATGTCGTGCCGCAGATAGCCCTCCAGCTGCTGGCCGCGCGAGGTGGCGACCATGCCGAGGGCGCATTCGGTGAGGGCGGCGCACTGCTCGGCGGTGGCGTGGCGGGCGGCGAGTCCGGCGGCGACGGGTTCGACGGCGGACCGCAGCACGGTGAGCGACCGCAGCTGCCGGGGGCGGTCCGCTCCGGCCAGCCTCCAGCGGATGACCTGGGGGTCGAAGACGTTCCACTCCTCGGTGGGCCGCACGGTCACCCCGACCCGGCGCCGGGACTCGACCAGGTGCATGGATTCCAGTACGCGGACGACCTCGCGTACGACGGTACGGGACACGTCGAAGCGCTGGGCGAGCTCATCGGTGCGCAGGACGCGGCCCGGCGGGCAGTCGCCCGCGGCGATCTCCAGACCCAGGGCGTCCAGCACATGTGTATGCAGCCCCTGGCTCTGTGTGGTCACGCCACAAGCCTACGGTGCGACCTGCGGGAACAAAAAGTACGACGTTTATGTCACAGCCTCTTGAATAAGTCGTATGTAATGGGTTTCAGTAGCGCGACGGACCGATGTCGAAGAAGACAGCGAGGCACCAATGAGCACCCCCCACGTCGTCGTGGTCATGGGCGTAGCAGGGACCGGCAAGACCACGATCGGTCCCCTGCTCGCCGCCGCCCTCGGCGTTCCCTACGCCGAGGGCGACGACTTCCACCCGCCTGCCAACATCGCGAAGATGTCGGCGGGCACGCCGCTGGACGACGACGACCGCTGGCCCTGGCTGGACGCGATCGGCCGGTGGGCGCACGGCCGGTCCGGTCTCGGCGGAGTCGTCAGCAGCTCGGCGCTCAAGCGGGTCTACCGCGACCGGCTGCGCGCCGAGGCTCCCGGTGCCGTCTTCCTCCACCTGACCGGCGACCGGGCTCTCATCGAGCGCCGGATGGCGGGCCGCAAGGGGCATTTCATGCCGACCGCACTGCTCGACTCCCAGTTCGCGACCCTGCAGCCGCTGCAGGAGGACGAGCTGGGTGTGGCCGTGGACGTGTCCGGCTCCCCCGAAGAAATCATCGACAGGGCCGTCGCAGCGCTGCGCCGGCTCGATTCCTAAGGATTCACCGTGAGCAGTCTCAGCGTCGAGATGCTGGCAGCGGACGCCGTCGAACCGATCACCTCGGCCGGCAACGCGCAGTTGGGCATCGCCGTCCTGGCGGGCATCGCCGTCATCGTCGTACTCATCACGAAGTTCAAGGTGCACGCCTTCCTGGCGCTGACCATCGGTTCGCTGGCGCTCGGCGTCTTCGCCGGTGCCCCGCTGGACAAGACGATCACCAGTTTCTCCGCGGGTCTCGGCTCCACGGTCGCCAGCGTCGGTGTGCTGATCGCGCTCGGCGCGATCCTGGGCAAGCTGCTCGCCGACTCGGGCGGCGCCGACCAGATCGTCGACACGATCCTCGCGAGGGCGAGCGGGCGGGCGATGCCCTGGGCGATGGTGCTGATCGCCTCGATCATCGGTCTGCCGTTGTTCTTCGAGGTCGGCATCGTGCTGCTGATCCCGGTGGTGCTGCTCGTCGCGAAGCGCGGCAACTACTCGCTGATGCGGATCGGCATCCCCGCGCTCGCCGGACTCTCGGTGATGCACGGTCTGATCCCGCCGCACCCCGGCCCGCTGGTCGCCATCGACGCCCTCGACGCCAATCTGGGTGTCACGCTGGCGCTGGGTGTGCTCGTCGCGATCCCGACCGTGATCATCGCGGGTCCGGTCTTCTCCCGGTACGCCGCCCGCTGGGTGGACATCCAGGCTCCGGAGAAGATGATCCCGCAGCGCCCCTCGGAGGACTTGGAGCACCGCCCCGGTTTCGGCGCCACCCTGGCCACCGTGCTGCTGCCCGTCGTCCTGATGCTGGCCAAGGCGCTCGTCGACATCGTGGTGGACGACCCGGAGAACCACGTCCAGCGGGTCACCGATGTGATCGGCTCCCCGCTGATCGCCCTGCTCGCGGCCGTGATCGTCGGCATGTTCACGCTGGGCCGGGCCGCCGGCTTCACCAAGGCGCGGCTCTCCACGACCGTCGAGAAGTCCCTCGCCCCGATCGCGGGCGTGCTGATGATCGTCGGCGCGGGCGGCGGCTTCAAGACGACGCTGATCGACGCCGGTGTGGGCCAGATGATCCTGGAGTTCTCGGAGAACTGGTCGATACCCGCCCTGCTGCTCGGCTGGCTGATCGCCGTCGCGATCCGGCTGGCGACGGGTTCGGCGACCGTGGCCACCATCTCGGCGGCCGGTCTGGTCGCTCCCCTGGCGGCCGGCATGTCCACCCCGGAGGCCGCGCTGCTCGTCCTGGCCGTCGGTGCGGGTTCGCTCTTCTTCAGCCACGTCAACGACGCGGGGTTCTGGCTGGTGAAGGAGTACTTCGGCATGGACGTCGGCCAGACGATCAAGACGTGGTCGGTGATGGAGACCATCATCTCCGTCGTCTCGCTGGGCTTCATCCTGCTGCTGTCGCTGGTCCTGTAGCTACTCCTCCTCGGGATCCCGCCACAGCGGGTGCTCGGAGCGGGCCCAAGGGCGCTCGACCGACCCGGTGCGCATGCCACGGCGTGCCTCCGGGTCGGCGAGCGCCTTCGCCATGTGTCCGGCGAGGACGATGCCGACGGCGAGCGCCAGCCAGTCGTGCACGAACGTCGCTCCGGTGCGCCACACCAGGGGGGCGAGGTCCGTGAACCACATGAGCAGGCCCGTGCCGAGCATGACGAGCACGGCGCCCGCGATCCACGCGGCGTAGAGCTTCTGGCCCGCGTTGAACTTCCCGGCGGGCCGCGAGTCCGGTCGGTGGTCACGGCGCAGGGCGGCCTTCAGCCACTGCCGGTCGTGCGGCCCGAAGCGGTTGAGCCGGGAGAGGTCGGCGCGCAGCGCCCGGGAGACCAGCCCGGCGAGCAGCGGTACGGGAACGAGCAGCCCGGACCATTCGTGGACGGTGACCACGAGGTGGCGGCGGCCGACGAGTTCGGCGAGCTGGGGGACGTACAGGCAGGCGGCCGTGGCCACGCAGAGCAGCGTCAGCCAGGCGGTGGTGCGGTGCACCCAGCGCTCGGCACGGGTGAAGCGGCGGATCCTCACCGGGGGTTCAGACGGTGGGGACGTCGTCGCGGCCGTTGGACCGGCCGACCCAGGCGTCGACGTCATAGCCGAGCTCCTCCCAGTAGCCGGGGCGGACGGAGTCGGTGACGGTGATCCCGGAGAGCCATTTCGCCGACTTGTAGAAGTACATCGGGGCCACGTAGAGCCGGACCGGGCCGCCGTGCGAGTGGGACAGCGGCTCGTCCCGCATCCGCAGGGCGACCAGGACGTCGGCGCGGCGCGCCTGTTCCAGGGTGAGGCTCTCGCTGTAGGCGCCGTCGAAGCAGGTGAAGCGGATCGCCTTCGCGCCCGCCCGCACGCCTGCCGCGTCCAGCAGTGCGGAGAGCCTGACCCCCTCGAACGGGGTCTCGGGGACCCGCCAGCCGGTGACGCACTGGACGTCCCGCACCAGGCGGGTCTGCGGGAGCGCCTTCAGGGTGTCCAGCGTGTACGTGGCCGGGCGGTCGACCAGGCCGTCCACGGTGAGGCGGTAGTCGGCGGCGGTCTTCTTCGGTACGGAGGTGGCGACGGAGTAGTAGCGGAAGCCGCCGCCGTTGGGCAGGAGCCCGGTCAGTCCGGTGGGATCCTTGTCGGCGACGGCGCCGAGCCCGGACTCCAGTGCCCGCTGGAGTGCGGGGGCCGCCACCACTCCGGCGGCGCCGAGGCCCAGCATGGTCAGGACCAGACGGCGGCCCACGGGCGTGCCGCGGCTGCCGGCCGGGTCCTCGTGGCCGGGTGGGCCTTCGTGACCGGGTGGTTCCCGGTGAGCGGGAGGGCGACTGTTCACCCGCCCATCGAACACCCGCGGCCGTCCCGTCACCAGGGGCCGCAGGTGTACGTCACACCACCGTAAGAACTGCCGGGGGCCCGGCGTGCTCTCCGCGGCCTTCTCCAGCTGGAAGGCCTCGTCGCCCAGCCCGATCCTGGCGTGGACCTCCGGCTCGGTGGAGCGCAGCACCGCGCCGTACACGAGACCGACGACGAGTGCGGCCCCGATGGCTCCGGGCAGCAGCCAGTCGAGCGCGGAGCCGGGGCCCGAGCCGACGAGTACGTCGAAGTCCCGGACGGTGGACACGGCGATGGCCGGCAGGGCGAGGCCGGAGGCGACCAGCCGGGATGCCTGGGCGCGGCCCGCGCCGCGGCGCAGGAAGAAGGCGATGACCGCGAAGGAGGCCGCCGCCATCAGCAGGATGACGCCGAGGGCGCCGACGTTGCCCATCCAGGTGAACAGGTGCGGGACGGGCGCCGTGGGGTCGCCGGCCGGGTTGTCGTCGGTGAGGGCGAAGGCCACCGCCGGAGGGGGTTGGTCCGCACCTTTCGCGCAGCTCGTCGCGAGGGTACGGAAGCGGCTGGGTGGCTCGGAGTGACGCGTGCCACACTGCCGGGATGGACACCCCCGAACCGCTCAAGCCGTTCCTCCTCGCCTTCCCCGGGCCGCTGCGCGATCAGTTGGTGGCGGCCGTGCTCTCCGGCGAGAAGGTGTCGACGTCCGGTCTGCTCCTGGAATACGAGATCGAGAAGGAGGAGCTGCCGCCGGTGGGCGAGAGGTCCGCGCTCATCGACTCGCAGGGGCGGGAGATCGCGGTGGTCGAGGTGACGGAGGTGCGGGTACTGCCGCTGGGATCGGTGGATCTGCGGCACGCGCTCGACGAGGGCGAGGGCCACACGTCGGTGGCGGAGTGGCGTGCCGGGCACGAGGCGTTCTGGCACAGCGAGGAGATGCGCGACGCGCTGGGCGATCCGTCCTTCACGGTGGACGACGACACGATGGTGGTGGCGGAGAGGTTCCGGGTGGTGGAGCGGCTGCTCTGACGACGGCCGCCCTGACGCGGGGCGGGGCGGGCGGGCGGAAGCGGACGCCAGGGCGAGCAGGAGCCCGGGCGGGAACGGACCGGCGGGAACGCGGCGCCGACCGGCCCGCCGTCCACCCGGTGCGGACCGGCCGGAGCGACCCGGACCTGCTCCGGTGCCAAACGGCCGGAGCGGCGCCACCCGGTGGGAACCTGCCGGACAACGACGCCCGCCGCCCCGCAGCGAGCCGGCGGGAGCGATCCCGGGAACGGCCCGTGCGGACCGGCCGGAGCGACCCGGACCTGCTCCGGTGCCAAACGGCCGGAGCGGCGCCACCCGGTACGAACCTGCCGGACAACGACGGCCCGCAGCGAGCCGGCGGGAGCGACCGGTCCCGGGCACGCGGGGGTGTGTGCGGGCCGGGGGAAGCGGCCCTGGCCGGGGCCGCCCGCCGCCGAGGACGTGCGGGCGCGGGCCCGCCCGGGGTGGGCCGGCGGCATCGGCCCCTCCTGCCACGGGCCCCGGCCCGGCCCCGTGCGTCGTCGCAGCGGGGGCCGGGCAGGGCAGGGTGGTCAGACGGCTGGGAGCGCGTAGAGCCGCTTCCCGTGCATCACGGCCAGCCGGTCGCCCGCCGCGGCCACGTACCACTGCTGGATGTCGCCGGTCTCGTCGTTGTACGTCCAGCGCAGCTTCCCGGTCGCCGCGTCGAAGGCGTGCACGCCGCCGTCCTTGTCGAACTCGGTGGCTCCGTAGAGGGTGCCTTTCACCTTGACGAACTGCCATGCCTGCGTCGCCGTGTCCCGCAGGTCCTCGTTGTGCCAGACCTCCTTGCCCGTGGCGGGGTCCACGGCCCACAGGCCGCGCGCGCTGTCGGAGGCGTAGAGCACGCCGTCCAGGAGGTGCGGGTCGTTGAACCGGCTGAACGCCTCCGTCTTGAGCGACCAGCGCTCCTTGCCCCCGGCGAGTTCGAACGCCCGCAGCCGCTGTCCGTCCGCCACGATCACCAGCTCCTCGTGCACGGCGAAGTGGCGGTAGTTGGACCGGCCGATCTTCTTCGTCCAGATCTGCCGGCCCGTCGTCGTGTCGCGGACGGTCACGTTCTCCCGGTAGTCCGTGTAGACGAGGCGCTTTCCGACGACCGCGGCGTTGATGCCGTACTCCTCGGTGCCCGCGTCGCGCTGCTCGCTCCAGGTGACCTTGCCGGAGGCCGTGTCGATCGCGGCGATCACGTTGTTCGGCGTGGTGAAGTCCTTCTCCAGGATCCCGGCCAGGACGTAGACATGGCCGTCGTCCGCCGCCATGGGGCGCGGCTGCTGGTACTCGTCGCCGAGACGGCTGCGCCAGGTCTCCTTGCCGGTGGCCGGATCCAGACCCACCACGTTGCCGTCGTACTCACCGCTGGCGAGGTAGAGCGTCCCGCCGCCGACGATGAGCTTGGCGCCCGGCGTGGCGACACCGGCGCGCTTCCACTTCTCCTTGCCGGTGACGGTGTCCCGTCCGACCAGGGGGTCGCCCGAGACCAGGGCCAGGCCGCCGATCACGGCGAGCGCGTCACCGCCGGAGAGGCTGGTGTTCGCGGTGTCCGCCTGCCACAGCGGCTCGGGCGCGGTGCCGGGCGGCGGGGTGGTGAAGGTGTCGCCGCTCCTGCCCCCGCCGGGTGTGGCGCCGCCGGCCGGGGCGGCCGAGTCCTCCTCGGGCCCGCATCCCACGGCTCCGGCCCCGAGCACGGCCAGCCCCAGTCCCGTACCGGCCAGCCTGAGTATGTGCCTGCGCGACACCGCGTTCCCGTCACGTCTGCTGCCCACGTCTGTTCCCGCTTCCGTCCAACTGGTCCGACGTCCCCCGGACGCCCTGAGCGCAGTCAGGCTAACCGTCGGATTTCGGCCTGCCGCCGAACGGCACACAATCGGGACAGGCTCGTGAAGCTCCCGTCACGGGCGGTCCGCGCTCGTGGGGCCGGGTGCGGTCAGCCCGTGGCCTCCGCCGCCGCGCGGCCCGCCGCGCGTCCGGAGAATATGCAGCCGCCCAGGAACGTGCCCTCCAGCGAGCGGTAGCCGTGGACCCCGCCCCCGCCGAATCCGGCCGCCTCCCCCGCCGCGTACACCCCGGTCAGCGGGGTGCCGTCCGCGGTCAGGACGCGGGAGGACAGGTCCGTCTCCAGTCCGCCGAGGGACTTGCGGGTGAGGATGTTGAGCCGTACGGCGATGAGCGGGCCCGCCTCCGGGTCGAGGATGCGGTGCGGCTTGGCCGTGCGGATCAGCCGGTCGCCGAGGTAGGCGCGGGCTCCGTTGACCGCCGTGATCTGGAGGTCCTTGGTGAAGGGGTTGGCGACCTCCCGGTCGCGGGCGGTGATCTCGCGGCGCAGGTCGTCCTCGTCGATCAGCGGCTCGTCGGTCAGCGCGTTCATCCCCCGGACGAGCGCGCCCAGGTCCTTCTCGACGACGAAGTCCACGCCCTTGTCCATGAACGCCCGCACGGGCCCGGGCACGTCGGCGCGCGCCCTGCCGATCACGTCCCGCACCGACTTCCCGGTGAGGTCCGGGTTCTGCTCGGAGCCGGAGAGTGCGAACTCCTTGCCGATGATCTTCCGGTCCAGCACGAACCAGGTGTAGCCGTATCCGGACCTCATGATGTGTTCGAGGGTGCCGAGCGTGTCGAAGCCGGGGAAGAGCGGCACCGGCAGCCGCTTGCCGCGGGCGTCCAGCCAGAGGGAGGACGGGCCGGGGAGGATCCGGATGCCGTGCTTCGCCCAGATCGGGTTCCAGTTCTCGATGCCCTCGGTGTAGTGCCACATCCGGTCGCGGTTGATGTGGTGGGCGCCCGCCTCCTCGGTGATGCCGAGCATCAGCCCGTCGACATGGGCCGGTACGCCGGAGAGCATCTTCTCGGGCGGGGTGCCGAGCCGGCGGGGCCACTGGGCCCGTACGAGGTCGTGGTTCCCGCCGATACCGCCGGAGGTGACGATCACGGCCTGGGCCCTGAGCTCGAAGGCCCCGGTGACCTCGCGGCTGCTCGCGGTGCCCCGCTCGGTGCCGCTCGCTTCGAGGACCTCGCCGGTGACCGTGTCGACGGCTCCGGCCGAGCGTCCGAGGCCGGTCACCCGGTGGCGGAAGCGCAGCTGGACGAGGCCCTTCGCGACGCCCTCGCGAACCCGGCGTTCGAAGGGGGCGACGACCCCGGGTCCGGTGCCCCAGGTGATGTGGAAGCGGGGTACGGAGTTGCCGTGGCCGTTGGCGTCGTAGCCGCCGCGCTCGGCCCAGCCGACGACGGGGAACAGCCGCAGCCCCTGGGCGTGCAGCCAGGACCGCTTCTCGCCCGCCGCGAAGTCGACGTACGCCTCGGCCCACTTCCGCGGCCAGTGGTCCTCCTCGCGGTCGAAGCCGGCCGTACCGTACCAGTCCTGGAGGGCCAGCTCGTGGCTGTCCTTGATCCGCAGACGGCGCTGCTCGGGCGAGTCGACGAGGAAGAGACCGCCGAAGGACCAGTGCGCCTGGCCGCCGATGGACTGCTCGGGCTCCTGGTCGAGCAGGATCACCGTCCGGCCCGCGTCGACGAGCTCGGCGGTGGCCACCAGCCCCGCGAGCCCCGCCCCGATCACGATCACGTCAGCGTCGTACGCCATGGGTTCCATCCTTCGGGGCGGTGCGGGGCGGGTACGGGGCATGCGCGGTGCTGCGAAGTTACTTGTGCGTCAGATCTTCGGTACGGGCCGCGCCCACGTCAACCGCCCGGCCCGTGGCGCCCTCCCGGTTCCCGTACCGTCGCGGGGCTATGGTCGGACGGTGTCGGTGCTGGTCGTCCTGCTCGCCGTGAGTGCCGCGTGCTGTCTGGGCCTCGGCTTCGTCCTCCAGCAGGACGCGGCCCGCCGCGCGCCCCTGCGTGACTTCCTCTCGCCCCGGCTGCTGCTGGACCTGATGCGGGTGCCGAGCTGGCTGGCGGGAATCGGGCTGATGGTCTGCGGCATGGTGCTCGGGGCGCTCGCGCTCGGCAACGGCGAACTGTCGGTCGTCGAGCCGCTGCTGGCGACCAATCTGGTCTTCGCGCTGGCCCTGTCGCGCCGCCTCACCGGCCAGCGGCTGGGCCGGCAGGGCTGGGGCGGCCTGTGGCTGCTGGCGGGCGGTGTCACCGCGTTCCTGCTGGCGGGCGAGCCGCGCGGCGGGCAGGCCGACACGGACCCGCTGCGGCACTGGCTGGTGGTCGGCACGGTGGCGGGGATCGCGCTGCTCCTGACCGCCGGCGCCCGGCATCCGCGGACCCGTGGGGCCCCCGTGCTGCTGGGACTCGCGGCCGGGCTGCTGTACGGACTGCAGGACGCCCTGACCAGGGTCAGCGGGGAGAAGCTGACGGAGAGCGGCTGGGCAGCCCTGCTGACGGCGTGGCAGCCGTACACGGTGCTCGTGCTGGGGGTGGCCGGGCTGATCCTGGTGCAGAGCGCCTTCGAGGCGGGGCCGCTGCGGGCCTCCCTGCCCGCGCTGACCGCCGCGCAGCCGCTGGCCGGGATCGCCTGCGGGATCGGCTTCCTCGGTGACCGGGTACGCACCGACACGGGCGCCCTGGCCTGGGAGGCGGCCGGGCTCGCGGCGATCGTGGCCGGGATCGTGCTGCTCGGGCTGCACCCGGCGATGCCGGAGGGCAAGGAGCGGCACGGATCCACGGCTGTCGGCGGCATGGGATTGGATGAGGGGCATGACTCCCGCAGATGAGATCCTGGACATCGTCGACGAGAACGACGAGGTCGTCGGGCAGGCGACGCGCGGCGAGGCGACCGCGCGCGGGCTGCGCCACCGCTGCACCTTCATCGAGGCCAGGGACGCGGAGGGCAGGATCTTCGTCCACCGCAGGACCGCCACCAAGCTGGTCTTCCCCTCGCACTACGACATGTTCGTGGGCGGGGTCGTCGGCGCGGGCGAGTCCTACGGCGACGCGGCGCTGCGGGAGGCCGAGGAGGAGCTCGGGGTGTCGGGGCTCCCCCGACCCGAACCCCTGTTCAAGTTCCTCTACACGAGCGCCGAGCACAGCTGGTGGTCGTACGTGTACCGGGTGCGGTGCGAGCTGCCGGTGCGCCCGCAGGCCGAGGAGGTCGCCTGGCACACCTTCCTGACGGACGCGGAGCTGGAACGCAGGCTCGGCGACTGGACGTGGGTGCCGGACGGGCTGGAGACGTACCACCGGCTGCGGGCGATGCGGGCCGGGTCCGACGGATGAGCCGGGGCGGCGACTTCAGGCGGGGCCTGTGGCTGTGGGTGTCGCCGCAGGGGATCCGCGAGGAGGGCGACACCCCGGACTACCGCTTCTCGCTGGCCAACGAGCGCACCTTCCTGGCCTGGATCCGTACGGCTCTCGCGCTGATCGGCGGTGGTTTCGCCGTCGACCAGTTCCTGCCCGGCCTGCCCTGGGGTGTCCGGGCCGGTATGGCTCTCGCGCTGCTGGGGGCCGGTGTGCTGTGCGCGCTGCGGGCCGTCCACCACTGGGTGCGCTGCGAGCGGGCGATGCGGCGCGGTGAGGACCTGCCGGTGTCGCGCTTCCCGGCGCTGCTGAGCCTGGCCGTCGCCGTGGTCGCGGTGGCCATGGTGGTGGTGGTCCTGTTCGGCTGGGAGGGCCGGTGACGGGCGGGCGCGATCCCGGGCTGCAGCCGGAGCGGACGCGGTTGGCCTGGCGGCGCACCACGCTGTCCTGCACGGTGGTGGCCCTGCTCGCGGTCCGGCAGGCCCTGCACGGCGGGGCGGGTGCGGCCGGGGTGATCGCCGTGGCCCTGAGCCTGTCGGCCTGGCTGGGGCTTCTCGGCGTGGCGCACCGGCGGATGACGGGCATCAGCACCGCGGAGCCCGCGCCGCTGTCGGCGCGCCACGCGCTGACGGCGACGGCGTGCACGGTGGCACTCGCGGTGTTCGCCGCCGCGATGCTGTTCTGAGCGCGGACCCCCCGCACGGCGCTCGGTTCTCCCGGTCCCGCGTACGGCTCCCGGCTCCCCCGGCCCCGCGGGCCCCCGTACGGTGCTTCAGTTCTCCCAGTCCACGGTGACGACGATCTTGCCGCGGGTGCGCCCTTCCTCGTTGAGCCGGTAGGCGTCCGCGGCCTGTTCCAGCGGGAAGACCCGGTCGACGTGCACGGAGACGATGCCCTGCTCGGCCAGTTCCGCCAGGTGGGCGAGGTCGTGGGCGTCGGGGCGCACGAAGGCGTAGCGGCCGCCGTAGGAGAAGACCTCGGCGTCGGCGATGGAGGCGAGCCGGCCTTCGGATGCGAGGGTCTCCGCCGAGACCCGCAGGGCTTCCCCTCCGACGGTGTCGAAGGCGGCGTCGAAGCCCTCGGGGGCCAGCGCCCGCAGCCGGTCGGCGAGCCCGTCGCCGTACTCCACCGGTTCGGCGCCGAGCTGTCGCACGTACTCGTGGTTGTGGGGGCCGGCCGTGCCGACGACCCGGCAGCCGGCGTGCCGGGCGAGCTGGACGGCGAGCGAGCCGACCCCTCCGGCGGCCGCGTGGACGAGGACGGTCTCGCCCTCCTGGACCTTCAGGGTGCGGTGCAGCACCTGGTGGGCGGTGAGGCCGCACAGCGGCAGGCCCGCGGCCTCCTCGAAGCTCAGGCTCAGGGGCTTGCGGGCGAGGGTGCGCACGGGTGCGGCGACGTATTCGGCGAACGTGCCGCGGGAGAGGAAGTCCTCCCGCACGTAGCCGATGACCTCGTCGCCGACCTCGAATTCGTCGACGGCCGCGCCGGGTTGCACGACGACCCCGGAGACGTCCCAGCCGGGGACGACCGGGAAGACGGCTTCGAGCGCCGTCTGGAGGTATCCCTCGCGGGCCTTCCAGTCGACGGGGTTCACCGCCGCGGCCCGTACCTTCACCAGGACCGAGTCGGGGCCGACCTTGGGGTCGGGCCGCTCACCGTATTCCAGGACATCGGCCGAGCCGTACCTGCTGTAGCTGATCGCCTTCATCCTCCGACGATCGGCGCAGGTCAGGGTCCCCGCAACTCAGGCCTGGGCCAGGTGGAAGGGTCGCAGTGGTGTGCGGGGCTCACCAGCGCGGGATCGGCGGGGTCACCCACTCCGGGTCGGCCTCACGCATCGCGGCCGCGTCGTCGCGTGAGCGCATCGTGCCGTCGTCGTCGAGCCAGCGCCGGTGGAGTGCGGCCAGCCGGTCGCGGTCCAGTTCGACGCCGAGTCCGGGGGCGTCGGAGACGGTCAGGTGTCCGTCGGTGAAGGTGTGGCGGGTGGTGACGACGTCCTCGGTCTGCCACGGGTAGTGGCTGTCGCAGGCGTAGTCGAGGTTGGGCACGGTGGCGGCGACGTGGGTCATCGCGGCGAGGCTGATGCCGAGGTGGGTGTTGGAGTGCATGGAGAGTCCGACGCCGAAGGTGCGGCAGATTCCGGCCAGTTCCCGGGTGCGGTGCAGCCCGCCCCAGTAGTGGTGGTCGGAGAGGAGCACCTGGACGGCGTCGCGGGCGAAGGCCTCGGGGAGTTCCGCGAGGGTGGTGACGCACATGTTCGTGGCGAGCGGGAGGTCCGTCCCGGCGGCGACCTCCGCCATCGCGGCCGTACCGCTGGTCGGGTCCTCCAGGTATTCGAGTACGCCCTTGAGCCGGTCGGCGACGTACAGGGAGGTCTCCACGGACCAGGCGCCGTTGGGGTCCAGCCGCAGCGGCCGGCCCGGGAAGGCCTCGGCCAGGGCGCGGACGGCGGCGATCTCCTCGTCCGGCGGGAGGACGCCGCCCTTCAGCTTGAAGGAGCTGAAGCCGTGCTCGGCGGCGAAGCGCCGCGCCTGGGCGACGACTCCGGCGGGGTCGAGGGCCGCGCCCCAGTCGTCCCGTTCGCCGCCGACGGGGTGCGCCGCCCAGCGGTAGAAGAGGTACGCGCTGTACTCGACGCGGTCGCGGACCTTGCCGCCGAGCAGCGCGTGCACGGGCAGGCCGAGGGTCTTGCCGAGCGCGTCCAGACAGGCGACCTCGAAGCCGGAGACGACGGAGAGCCGCAGCTTGTCGGCGGTCTGCACGCCGCGCAGCCCGCCCGCGTCGACCCGCTCGTCGGCGGCGCGTGAGTCGCCGCACACCCCGTCGGCGAGGGCGAAGAGGCCGTTCAGATCGCTGACCGGGCGGCCGGGCAGGGCGCGGGCCAGGGGTTCGGCCAGTTCGAGGTAGGTGCCGTCGCCGTAGGTTTCCCCGATCCCGGTCACACCGCCGCGGGTGACGACTTCCACGATGAGCCGCGGGGTGTACGGCTGATGGACGCCCTGGGTGTTCAGCAGCGGCGGATCGGCTATGAGGATCGGGGTCAGCCGGACGGCGTCGATCAACAATGCTGTATCCATACGTGAACTCTATTCAGCCATACAGCCGGGCGCCAGACTCCGCACCGAGATCACCCACCGGATTCAGGGACGGCACTGGACGACATACCGACTGGTCGGCATCATGGTCCCGACCGTCCAACCGCCCCGGAGGTGCGCACCATGAGCCCAGTCCACCCGCCAGGTCTCGACCTCGACCTGCTGCGCGGCCATCTCGACCGCGAGCGGCCGGGGCTGGTGAACGGACCGCTCGAAGCCCGGCTGATCGAGGGCGGACGCTCGAACCTCACCTATGTCGTCACCGACGGCAGCGGGCAGTGGGTCGTCCGCAGACCGCCGCTGGGCCATGTGCTGGCCACCGCGCACGACATGAAGCGCGAGCACAGGGTGATCAGCGCGCTGCACCCGACGGCGGTGCCGGTGCCCGAGCCCGTCCTGCTCTGCGAGGACGACTCGGTCGTCGGCGCGTCGTTCTACGTCATGGAGTACGTCGAGGGCACCCCGTACCGTACGGCGGAGCAGCTCGCCCCGCTCGGCGCCGAGCGCACCCGGGCCGTCGTGCTGGGGCTCGTGGACACCCTGGTCGACCTGCACGCGGTGGACCCCGCGGCCGTCGGGCTCGGCGACTTCGGGCGCCCGGAGGGCTTCCTGGACCGGCAGCTGCGGCGCTGGGGCAAGCAGCTGGACGCCTCCCGCAACCGCGAACTGCCCGGCATCGACGAGCTGCACGCCGCGCTGGGCCGGGAGCTCCCCGT
Source organism: Streptomyces sp. NPDC058637 (assembly GCF_042717325.1). Lineage (NCBI taxonomy): Bacteria > Bacillati > Actinomycetota > Actinomycetes > Kitasatosporales > Streptomycetaceae > Streptomyces > Streptomyces sp. NPDC058637. Next base: position 111,425 of record NZ_JBHXRD010000008.1, read on the forward strand.
CTCCCCCGCGCCCGCCGTCGTACACGGCGACTACCGCCTGGACAACGTGCTGATCGGCCCGGACGACCGCATCAGGGCCGTCCTGGACTGGGAGATGTCCACGCTCGGCGACCCGCTGACCGACCTCGGGCTGCTCGTGATGTACAGCTCCGACCTGGACCTGCCCACGTCCCCGGTGTCCACCACGAGCGGCGCGGCAGGTCACCCCTCTCCCGGCGAGCTGATCGAGCGCTACGCCGCCCGTTCCGGGCGGGACACCTCCGCCATCTCCTGGTACACGGCCTTCGCGTGGTTCAAGCTCGCCGTGATCCTGGAGGGCATCCACTACCGCTACACCCTGGGCCAGACCGTCGGCGCCGGCTTCGACCGCATCGGCGACCTCGTCCCGGTCTTCATCGCGCACGGCCTCACCACCCTCCAGGAAGGCTGATCACCCATGGACTTCGCATTCGACGCCCGTACCGAGGAGCTGCGCACCAGGCTGCTCGCGTTCATGGACGAGCACGTGTACCCGGCAGAGAAGACCGCCGAGGAGCAGCGCGCGCTGCTGGCCTCACCGTGGGACACCCCGCGGATCGTCGAGGACCTCAAGGCGGAGGCGCGCAGGCAGGGCCTGTGGAACCTCTTCCTCCCGGACGCGGAGTACGGCGCCGGGCTGACGAACCTCCAGTACGCCCCGCTGGCCGAGATCACCGGCCGCAGCCCGCACCTGGCGCCGACCGCGCTGAACTGCGCGGCCCCGGACACCGGGAACATGGAGGTGCTCTCCCAGTTCGGGTCCGAGGAGCAGAAGAAGCAGTGGCTGGAGCCGCTGCTGGCCGGCGAGATCCGCTCGGCGTTCGCGATGACGGAGCCCGAGGTGGCCTCGTCGGACGCGACGAACATCGAGACCCGGATCGTGCGGGACGGCGGGGACTACGTCGTCAACGGGCGCAAGTGGTACATCTCCGGGGCGATGAACCCGGACTGCGCGGTCTTCATCGTGATGGGAAAGACGGACCCGGACGGCGAGGACATCCGGCGCCAGCAGTCCATGATCCTGGTCCCGCGCGACACCCCGGGCCTCGAAGTCCGGCGCGCGATGCGGGTGTACGGCTACGAGGACCACTCCCACGGCGGCCACGCCGAGGTGGTCTTCACCGACGTACGGGTGCCCGCCTCGCATCTGATCGGCGAGGAGGGCGGCGGCTTCGCCATCGCCCAGGCGCGGCTCGGCCCGGGCCGTATCCACCACTGCATGCGGCTGATCGGGATGGCCGAGCGCGCGATCGAGCTGATGTGCAGGCGGGCCGTGTCCCGTACGGCCTTCGGCAAGCCGCTCGCCCAGCAGGGCGTCGTCCAGAACTGGATCGCGGACGCCCGGGTGACGGTGGAGCAGCTGCGGCTGCTGGTCCTGAAGACGGCCTGGCTGATGGACACCGTGGGCAACCGCGGGGCGCACACCGAGATCCAGGCGATCAAGATCGCCACCCCGCGCGCGGTCTGCGACATCCTGGACCAGGCGGTGCAGCTGCACGGCGCCGGCGGGGTCGGCCAGGACACCCCGCTGGCCGAACTCTGGTCGTCGGCACGGACGCTGCGGCTGGCGGACGGGCCGGACGAGGTGCACCAGCGGTCGCTGGCACGGCGGGAGATCAAGAAGTACCTCTGAGTGCGGTGCGGGGAGGCGCGGGGGGCGCCTCCCCGGCGCGGTCAGAAGGTGAGCTGCCAGCTGTCGATGTAGCCGGTGTCCTGCGCGGCGACGTCCCGCACCTGGAGCCTCCAGGTGCCGTCGGCCGTCTCGGCGGACGCGTTGACCGTGTAGGTCGCGATCACGTTGTCGGCCGAGTCGCTGCCGCTCGAGTTCTTCAGCCGGTACGCGGTGCCGTCGGGGGCGAGCAGGTCGACGACGAGGTCACCGCGGTAGGTGTGCTTGATGTCCACGCCCACCTTGAGTGCGGACGGGGCGTTGCCCGTCCGGCCGGTGACGGCGACGGGCGAGGTCACCGCGGCGCCGTTGTCCGGGACGGCCACGTCGGTGGCGTTGCTGAACACCGTGCCGGTCGGCGGGGTCACCGTGCCGGCGGACAGGGTCCAGATCGCGTGGGCGACGGCGTCGCTGTTGCGGTTCAGGGCCGTGTCGTCGATGTTCGCGGTCGTGTCGCAGGAGGAGTGGTAGCAACGGTCGAAGGCTTGCCCCGCGGTGCCGCCCCACTTCTGGGCCTGGGCGCTCGACTTCGTGTTGCTCGCCCCGGTGAACAGTCCGCCGACCGGCACGCCCGCGCTCTTGAACGGGGCGTGGTCGGACCGGCCGTCACCCTCGGTCTCTATCTCGGTGGGCACCGACAGGCCGGCGAAGTAGTTCTTGAAGGTCTGCTCGATGACCGGGTCGTCGTCGTAGACGAAGTAGCCGGCGTTGGGCGAGCCGATCATGTCGAAGTTGAGGTATCCGGCGAGCTTGGCGCGCTCGGTGGAGGCGAGGTTGTTGACGTAGTACTTCGAGCCGACGAGCCCCAGCTCCTCGGCTCCCCACCAGGCGAAGCGCAGGTGCTTGTCCGGGGTGAGCTGCGCCCGTGAGACCGCCAGGGCCGTCTCGAGTACGGCGGCGGATCCGGAGCCGTTGTCGTTGATGCCGGCGCCGGAGGTCACCGAGTCGAGGTGGGCACCGGCCATGAGGACCTGGTTCGGGTCGCCGCCCGGCCAGTCGGCGACCAGGTTGTACCCGGTGGCTCCGCCGGAGGTGAACTGCTGGAGTGCGGTGGTGTATCCGGCCGCGTCCAGCTTGGCCTTCACGTAGTCGACGGAGGCCTTGTAGCCGGTCCGGCCGTGGGCCCGGTTGCCGCCGTTCGCGGTGGCGATCGACTGGAGCTGGGTGAGGTGCGCCTTGACGTTGGCGAGAGGTATGTCGGGCGCGGCGGCGGCGGCCGTACGGGCGACGGGTTCCGCCTGCGCCGCGGGGGCGGCGGTGGCGAGCAGGGCCGCGACGGCGAGGACGGCGGCCGCGGACAGGGGTCTGTGGCGGAAGGGGCTCATGGAGGGCTCCGGATTCCGTTCGGGGACTGACGGAACGTGCGGGGGTCCCCGGTCGTGCACGGCCGGGGCCTGGAGCTGGCGGTGCTGAGTGCGTGACCGATGCTCAACGAGGTGACCGCGTACCGTCAAGAGCTGAATCCGGACAAGGTCGTCCGATAATCGGACACAACCTGGCGCAGGCCTACCCGGACCCCGGACGGCACCGCCGGAACACGCCTCAGGGGCGCAGGGCCCTCAGCAGCAGGTCCGCCAGGTGGTCCGCGACCTCCTGCTGGCTGAGCGGGCCGTCCGGGCGGTACCAGGTGGACAGGTGGTGGACCGAGCCGAAGTGGTAGTCGACGACCAGGTCGGCGGGGGTCGCGGAGGAGAAGACCCCGGTGCGCTGCCCCTCCTCGACCAGGGCCCGGAAGCGCTCGTGGTAGCGGCGCCGCTCCACCCGCACCTGCTTGTTCTTCTCCGGGCTCAGGTGATGCATGGAACGGAAGAAGATCGAGGCGTCGTCGAGGTTCTCGATGGTCGTGACGACGACGTCCGCCGCCGCTTCCCGCAGCCGCTTCTCGATCGGGGCGTCGGCGTTCGCGTAACCGTCGAGCCGCTCCTGCTGGAGCCGCAGCACCCGGGAGTAGACCTCCTGGAGGAGGTCCTCCTTGGAGCCGAAGTAGTGGTAGAGCGCCCCCTTGGTGACGCCCGCCGCCTCGACGATCTCCTGGACCGAGGTGCGGTCGTAACCGCGCTCGGCGAAGAGCCGGGTGGCGGCGGCCAGCAGCCGTTGAGGGACGGGCGTACCGTTCCCGTCCGTCGCCTTGGCCATTGCCGCCACCTGCCCTTTCGTCTGTGCCTGAGCGTCCTACCGGGGGGAACGCAGTTCCCGCCTGAGGATCTTCCCACTTGCCGTCTTCGGGAGTTCCGTCAGGATCTCCACTTCGCGCGGGTACTTGTACGCGGCGAGCCGTTCCTCGCAGTACGCGCTCAGCTCACCGGGGCCCACGTCCGCCCCGGGGCGCAGGCTGACGTAGGCCCGGACGGTCTCGCCGCGGTAGGAGTCGGAGACGCCCACGACGGCCGCCTCGCGGACCGCCGGGTGGGTGTAGAGGACGTCCTCCACCTCCCGGGGCCAGACCTTGAAGCCGGAGGCGTTGATCATGTCCTTCTTGCGGTCGACGACGTAGAGCCAGCCCGCCGCGTCCATGAACCCGATGTCGCCGGTGCGCAGCTCCCCGTCGGGGAAGGCGGCCTCGGTGGCCTCCGGGAGGTTCCAGTAGCCGGAGACGACCTGCGGCCCGCGCACGGCGATCTCGCCCTGTTCGCCGAAGGGCACGTCGGCGCCCGACTCGTCGATGATGCGGACGACCGAGTCCGGGCCGGGGAGGCCGACGGAGAGCGTCCCGGAGACCGGGTCGACGGGGGCCTCGTGCTCCGGCGGTACGGCGGCGCACGGCGCGGTGCACTCGGTGAGGCCGTACCCGTTGCGGATGTACGGGCCGAAGCCCTCGCGGAACTTCTCGACCAGGGCGGGCGGCAGCGGTGCGCCTCCCGAGGAGATCACCTGGAAGGAGGTGAAGTGCTCGCGGGTGACCTCCGGGTGGGCCGCGAGCGCCATGAAGGCGGTCGACGGGCCGACGGTGTAGGCGGGGCGGTGCTCGGCGAAGGCCTCCAGGACCACGCTCGCCTCGAAGCGGTACGCGAGGACCAGAGTGCCCGCGTTGGCGATACAGGTGGCGAGCTGGCACACCATGCCGGTGATGTGGAAGAGCGGGGCGAGCGCGAAGTAGGCCGATCCCTCGGCGATGGGGTGGCCGGTGCGCTGCCGCTCCGCGTTGACCATGATGTTGCCCTGCGAGTTCAAGGCGCCCTTGGGGGTGCCGCTCGTCCCGGAGGTGTAGCTGATCAGCGCCACGTCGGACGCGGTGAGCTCCCGGCCCTGTGGGGCGGCGAGGCCGCGCCGGGCGACGGTCACCAGGTCGGCCTGCCGGTCGTCGGGGCCGGGGGCGGGGAGCCGCTCGAAGCCGAGCACCCGCGGGTCGTTCGTCGTCTGGAGGTCGAGCTCGCAGGCGGTGACGGCGATGCGCACGCTCGGCGCGGCCAGGACGGTGTCCCGCAGATAGGACTCCCAGGCCCGGTCGGAGCAGATCAACGCGGTCACGCCCGCGTCCTTCAGTACGTGGCCGACCTCGCCGGACTTGTACATCGGGTTGAGCGGGACGACGGTCGCGCCGGCCTTCCAGGCGCCGAGCAGCGCGAGGACGAAGTGCGGGGAGTTCTGCAGCATGATCGCCACCCGGTCCCCGCGGCGCAGCCCCTCGGCGGCGAGGTGCCCGGCCACGGAGTCGGAGAGCTCGTCGGTCTCCCGGTAGGTGAGGCGCCCGTCGAAGTAGGCGAGCGCCGGGTGCCCGGGGGCCCGGTCGACGGCGGCGCGGAATGCGTGCACCACCGTCTCGGCCGGGTGGACGGGGGCCCGCTGTGCCTCGCTGAGCAGGGCGGTCCAGGGCTTCGACGCGTAGATCGACCCGTTCATGCGCCGGCCTCCTCCCACTTCTGCTGCAGGTGGTTCATGCTGCCGATCCAGTGGTCGGGGTCCTTGGCGCGGGCCCGGTAGTAGCCGGCCACCTCGGGGTGCGGCAGGACCAGGAAGCGGTCCTGCTCCATGGCGTCGAACAGGGCGTCGGCGACGGCCTCCGGCTCGATCGCGGTGGGGGCGAGCACGAGTGCGCCCGCGGAACCGGCGGCGGTGAGCATGTCCGTACGCACGCCCTGGGGGCAGATCGAGTGGACCTTGATCCCACGGTGGCGGTAGGTCAGCGCGAGCCATTCGGCGAAGGCGACCGCGCCGTGCTTGGTCACGCTGTACGGAGCGGCGCCGATCATCGTGAGCAGGCCGGCCGCCGACGCGGTGGAGACGAAGCGGCCGCTGCCGCGCTCCAGCCAGTCGGGCAGCAGGTCCCGGGCTGCGCGGACCTGGGCCATCACGTTGACGTCCCAGGCCCTGGCCCAGACCTCCTCGTCGGCGAAGGCGTCGCCGCCGGAGGCGAGGCCGGCGTTGGCGCAGTAGACGTCCACCGTGCCGCCGAGCGCGTCACGCGCGGCTTCCACGATCTTCGAGGCGTCGCCGGCGACCACCGTGCCGCCGATCTCCTCGGCCAGCGCCTCGACCCGGGCGCCGTCGAGGTCGTTGACGACGACCCGCGCGCCCTCCGCGGCGAATCTGCGTGCCAGGGCGGCGCCGATGCCCCCTCCGGCTCCGGTCACCACTACGCCAGCGCCTTGCACCGTACTCATCGGTCCCGCCTCTCTCAGCCGTCTTCCCCGGCAGACTAACCAGTCGGTATGTGATCCGGGAAGGGGTCCGGGGCAGGACTGGGATTCTGCCCAGTCAAGGCCGTTCCGTGCGGCCCGCACCCGCGCTAGCGTGCATGACCATGACAGTCGGCGCGATCATGGAGGTACCGGAATGACCCTGTCCAGACGTGGTTTGCTGGCGGCCGGCGGAGCGGTGGGGGCCTTCGCGGCCACCGCCGCGGGCACCGGGACGGCCGCTGCGACGGGCCGGGGCCACGGCTCCGGGCGCCCGGGCGTACGTACCGGCTTCGAACGGCTCGCGGCCGACGGGTACCGGCTGCTGGCGGGTCAGAAGGTCGGTGTCGTCACCAATCCCACCGGGATCACCTCCGACGTGCGGCACATCGTCGACGTGATGCACCCCGACGACCGGGTTGACCTCACCGCCGTCTTCGGCCCCGAGCACGGCTTCCGCGGGACCGCGCAGGCGGGCGGCTCGGAGGGGCGCTACGACGACCCGGCGACGGGGCTGCCCGTCTACGACACGTATCTGAAGAGCGGGCAGCCGCTCGCCGACATCTTCACCGCGTCCGGCGTGGACACGGTCGTCTTCGACATCCAGGACGCGGGCGCCCGCTTCTACACGTACATCTGGACGCTGTACGACTGTATGGAGGCGGCGGCACTCGCGGGCAAGCGGCTCGTGGTCCTCGACCGGCCGAACCCGGTGACGGGGCGTGCGGCGCTGGGACCGGTGCTCGATCCGGCCTTCGCCACGTTCGTGGGGCGCAGGGAGATCGCGCAGGCGCACGGCATGACGGTCGCGGAGCTGGCGCTGCTCTTCAACGCGGAGTTCCTGGCGGCGCGGCCGGTGGAGCTGGACGTCGTGAAGATGTCCGGCTGGCGGCGCGCGGACTTCTTCGACACGACGGGCCTGCCGTGGGTGCCGCCGAGCCCCAACATGCCGACGCCGGAGACTGCGCTGGTCTACTCGGGGACGTGCCTGTTCGAGGGCACGAACCTCTCCGAGGGCCGGGGCACGACGCGGCCGTTCGAGCTGCTCGGAGCGGAGGGGATCGACCACCGGTGGGCGGCTGCGGCGAACGCGCTGGAACTGCCGGGGGTGGCCTTCCGCGAGGCGTACTTCGCGCCGACGTTCTCCAAGTTCCAGGGGAAGACGGTGGGCGGGGTGCAGGTGCACGTCCAGGACCGGGAGGCCTTCGACCCGGTGCGCACCGGCATCGCCCTGCTGGTGACGGCGAAGCGGACCTGGAGCGGGTTCGCGTGGCGTTCGGACAACTGGATCGACAAGCTCACGGGCAACACGCGGGTCCGCACGATGATCGACGCGGGCGCGGACACGGATGAGGTGGTGGGGGCCTGGGGGGCGGATCTGGCGGCGTTCCGGGCCGTACGGAAGGGGCATCTGCTGTACCGGTGAGGGCCGGGGGCGTCCGGCGGCCGGTTCCTCGTCCCTGCCGGACGGGCGGGACCTGCCGCCGGGCGGGCGCGTCGCTCTTGTCCTCAAACGCCGGACGGGCCGATTGGGCCCCCCGGCGCGTCCAGGCGGGCTGGAGTGGGCCCACTGGACGGGCTGGGGCTGGAGTGGGCCCGGCTGACCGGCTGGAGTGGGCCCTGGGTAGGCCGGGCTCGGTGTGCCCCGGGTGCCGGGCGGGGTCGGCCGGCACCCGGGGTGGGTCAGCGGTGGGAGGGGAATTCGACTACCTGCTGGTATGTCGGACGGTTCTGCCAGTGGATCGCCTTGTGCGTGATCCCGCCGAGCGCGCGGTGGATGATGGCGTCGCCGCACCACTGCTCCCCCGCCTTGCAGCTGTCGTCACCCGGGTAGACCGTCGTCGCGGGTGTCGCCGCCGCCTGCTTCAGCGTGCTGAGCAGCGCCTCGCGGCACGCGCTCAGGTCGCCGTTGCCACAGTACGTCTTCGCCAGCGGCCCCTTGACGGGCTGCCCGAGGACCTGGCGCAGGTCCTTGTCGGCGAAGCCCCACCAGCCGTACTGGAACGCGGAGCCGCTGTGCGCCCCGCTCGGCCCGTGGCTCGCGGCCGGGGACTCGTCGGTGCCCAGGTTCGCGGTCAGGGCGGTGAAGAGGCCGTCGCCCAGGCCGGGACGGAATTCCGCCTCGATGAGTTTCGGCCACCACGCGTCCATGATCCGCACCGCGTCCGCATGCGTGTAGGTGTGTGATCCGGAGCTGGTCTCCTTGCGCTGCGCGCCGGCCGCGCGCCACGAGTCCAGCTGCTGCACAACCGTGTTGAGCGCCGGGTCGGTGACCGGCTGGGAGCGCAGGACCTTCAGGAGCTCGGGCAGCAGCTGCTCGCCACGCAGGTCGGTGACGGCCGCCTCCGCCATGGCACGGGTGAGGGAGGCGCGGGTCACGCCGCCGTCGGCGACGAGGTCCGCCACCCGGTCGTCGATGAGGTCGCCGCGGTGGACGGAGCCGAAGCCGAAGGCGGCGGTGGCGTAGTCCTTGGCCTGCCGGTTGTTCCACGAGATGTAGTAGTCCTGGCCGCTGGATCGCGGGTGCTCGGCGAACGGCGTGTACGTCGCGGTGTTGGCGGCCGGGTCGTAGCCCCGCCACTCGTACGCCTTCTCGGCCTTCACCGGCAGCGCCGGGTCGACTCCGGCGGCGCGCACCGGGTTCATGCCGCTGTTGTAGAAGGCCGCGGTCCGCGAGTCGGCGTAGAACCAGTTGAAGGCGTAGTCGATGTGACTGGCCGCCTGCTGGAAGGAGGCCGCGTCGGTGACGTACGCCGGGTCGTTGAGCATCTGGAAGCCGATGATCGAGTCGGCCTCGTGCCGGTAGGTGGTGCGCAGCGAGGTGTACGCGACGGGCTTGCCCGCGACCGTGGCGCGATGGGTGACGATGCCGTAGTCGGTGCGCCAGACCTGCATCCGGTAGGAGCCCTTGGCGGTGGAGTCGGCGACCGTGGGCTTCCAGGAGTTGGTGCGCTCCATCTTCTCCATGGCCGCGCAGGCACCGTCGTCGCGGTAGTGCGTGGAGTCCTTCGAGGGCGTGGAGCCGTCCGGTTCGCAGAGCTCGACGGCGTAGGTGTCGGTGATGTCCTGGCCGGCCGAGGTGGCGCTCCAGGCGTAGTCCTGGCCGCGGCCCATCTGGATGTACATGCCGACGCCGGCGAAGGAGACGCCGCGGGCGCTGATGCCGGGGCCCTGCAGCTCCTGGAGCATCATCAGCTGCGGGGCGAAGTAGCCGGTCTGGGGGCCCATGACGGCGATGGGGTTCCCGCTCGCGGTGTGCTCGCCCGACACCAGGAGGGCGTTGGACATGCCCCGCTTCCGGGCGCCGTCCCCGGATCCGGGCAGCGATCCCTCCGGGATGACGCCGTCGTCGTACATGCCCTGCAGCGGCTTGAGGGCGGCCGGTGCCTCGACCGGGGCCTTCGCACCGGTGCCCGCCGAGCCGGTGCGGTCGTATATCAGCGGTTCCGGGGTGACGGAGCCCGCGTCGGGGAGGGCGGTGCCGCGGGCCTGGTCGGGCTTGCCCGCGTAGGGGAACGAGGTGCCGTCGTGGACGGTGAGGACGGCTTCCGGGTCGTTGCGCTGGCGGAAGGACTCCCAGACCCTGGTGCCCTCCTCCACGCCGTACTTCTGCTGGGCGGCGAGCAGGGAGAGCGCGGCCTGCACCTCGCCGCCGCCTCCGCCGCCGAACTGTCCGCCGACGACCGAGGCGATCGAGATCAGGTCGGTCAGCTTGAACGGCTGGATCTCGCCGATGTTGGTGATGGAGTCGATCTTCCCGGTGAGGACGTACTCCCCGGGGAAGTAGCGGCCGCTCTTGGATTTCTGGCGGTAGGCGTTGATGCCGTCGACGTAGGCCTGCGCGTCGGTCATCGCCTGTTCGCCGCGCGCCCCCTCGGTCGTCCTGATCCATTCGACCTGGGCTTCGAGGTCCGCCTCGGTGTACGGGGCCTGCGGCCAGAACTGCTGCTCCAGACCCTGGTTGGCGAGCGCGCCTCCGGCGAACGAGGTCAGCTGGCCGCGTCCGATGTGCCGGAAGAGGTCCATCAGCCAGAGCCGGTCCTGCCCGGCCGCGTACCCGGCGCCGAACTCGGTGCCGTAGCGGGTGGTGCCCTTGATGTGGGGGACGCCGCTCTTCTTGTCGCGGGTGATGGTGACGTCGGAGCGCGGCGTGGTGACGGACTCGACCTGGTCGGCGGCGACCCCGAAGGAGGCGTCGTTGAAGAAGTCGGTCAGCTTCTGGTCGGTGAGGCCCGTGTGACCGGCCACCAGGCCGTTGTAGCGGTCGAGCTGGTCGTCGCTGTGCGCGGGGTGCGTGCCGAACGCCTTGTTGCCGAGGATCTCGACGAGGGTGGCGTTGCCGTTCTCGCCGGGCGGCAGGATGTCCGCGCACTGCCCCTGGCAGTGGTCGGTGACGGCGACGGGTTCCGGCTGCGCCGCCCCGGCCTGGGGCGCCGAGGCGAGAAGGGACGTACCGAGGGCGAGGACGGCCGCGACTGTGGCGGCTCTGAGCGTGCGGGTGCGAGGGGGCATGCGTGCTCCTCCGGGTGGCCGATGCGCCGGAGGTTACCGCCGGTAGGACACGTCGGTAAGATGAACATCAGTCACTTTTTCCGAATCACCACACGGCGACACGCCTCCACACGGGGGATCGTCTCAACCCGTGGATGCTTTTCACCTTTCGATGGAGCCGAATCGGGCAGTCGTACGTCCATCCCTTGACGCCGAAGTACGAGCGACGGAGGTGGCAGTGCCATGGCTGGTTTCCGGAGTCTTGCGAGACAGGTCCGCGATCCGCGGGGCGATCTGGCTTTGCGGCGGTACTCGCTGCGCAAATGCCTGGAACGATTCGCCCCTTACGGTCATCGGGCGACCTGGGACCACCTGTGTGCCCGGCACGGGTTCGAGCCCGAGGACCGGGCTCCCGACCCGGGGCGCCTGGTCCGCGCACTGGAGGAGCTGGAGGAGGCGCGGGCCGTCTGGCTCGCGTACGAGACGGGCTTCGCCGAGCGGCGGCGCCGTGAGAAGCACGACGGGCTGCGCCGGCCGGGCACGTTCGACGACTGGCACCGGCGGACCTGGGGCGGCAACGGCGTCGCCCCCTGCGACGACCCGGAGGTCCACCCGACCGCGCCGCTCGCCGAGGTGCTGGGCCGGCTGATCGCCGCCCTGGGCTCGAAGCCGGGTGCCGCCTGCCCGGTCTGCGCGGGGACCGGCATCGCCTGGCGGCAGGACCTCGACCGCGAACCGTGGTCCGGGCCGGTCTGCACGGGGTGCGGCATCGCGGTCCCCCGGCCCGTGCTGACCGCGAGAGCACTGGCGAAGGCCCGGGGGGTACGGACGAGGGGCCTGGCGTCGGCCGCCTGAGCGGGGCCGGGCGGGGGCGCCGGACACGGGCGCGCCCCGCGTGGGGCCGGCGCACGGGCACACGCGGGAGCCGCACCGGGCCCGCACGCGCCTACGGGCGGTCCGCCGCCTTGCCCTCGGGCATCAGACGCGACCCGGTGATCCGCTCGCCGGAGATGTCGTCGGGGTTGGACAGCACGCAGTTCTCCAGCGACAGGCACCCGCAGCCGATGCAGTCGGTGAGGTGGTCGCGCAGCCGCCCCAGCTGCTTGATGCGCTCGTCCAGCTCCGAGCGCCAGGCGCGGGAGAGCCGCGCCCAGTCCTCGCGGTTCGGCGTGCGCTCCTCCGGCAGCTCGGCGAGCGCGTCCCTGATGGTGGCGAGCGGGATCCCCACCCGCTGGGCGGCGCGGACGAAGGCGACCCTGCGCAGGGCGTCCCTGGTGTACCGGCGCTGGTTGCCGCTGGTGCGGCGGCTGCTGATCAGGCCCTTGGCCTCGTAGAAGCGCAGGGCCGACACGGCGGCGCCGCTGCGCAAGGAGAGCTGGCCGACCGTGAGTTCATGAAGTGTCTGCGGGATCTGTGGCACTCCCCGAACCCTACTGGTCGCGCCTCGGCCGCCGCCTCCCCCTTCGAAATCCCGGGCGGCCACTCGTTGACAGGGACGCACCGCCCAACCATGCTGAGCAAGCGCTTAGACACCGCTCGGGGCGCGCACCTCAGGACTGACAGCCGGAAGGCAGGGACCAGGAACATGGCAGAGCCGAAGATCTTCACGTCCGCGCAGGAGCTGCGTGACGGGGTGGGCCAGGAACTCGGTCACAGCGAGTGGCTGGAGATCGAGCAGAAGAGGATCGACCAGTTCGCCGAGGCCACCGGCGACCACCAGTGGATCCATGTGGACCCGGAGCGCGCCGCGGCCGGTCCCTTCGGGACGACGATCGCGCACGGCTACCTGACGCTGTCGCTGCTGCCCGTGTTCGTCCCGCAGATCCTTCAGGTCGAGGGCGCGAAGATGGGCATCAACTACGGGACCAACAAGGTCCGCTTCCCCTCGACGGTCCCGGTGGGGTCGCGGCTGCGCGCCACCGCCGTGCTCAGGAGCGTCGAGGAGGCGGGCGGCGGGGTGCAGGTGACCGCCCTCGTCACCGTCGAGCGCGAGGGCGGCGACAAGCCCGCCTGCGTCGCGGAGTCGGTGTCGCGCTACTACTTCTGAGCCCCTCACGGCCGCCGGGCCGCCAGGCTGTTACGGGCGCCCCCCGGGGCCCCGGGCCGTACAGGCGTCCCCCGGGGCCCCGCCGGTGCTACTTCCGGGGGCCGACCATCCGCAGGACGAGGTCGGCGTAGAGCGTGCCGACCTCGTCGGGCGTCCGGCTGCCCTGCGCGTTGAACCAGCGCGCCACGTCGATGCAGAGGGACAGCACGGCCAGCGTGGTGCCCGGGACGTCGGGGACGTCGAACTCGCCCGCCCGTACGCCCTCGCTGATGATCCGGCGCACCGCGGCGTCGCTCTTCCGGCGCAGTTCGACGATCTCGGCCCGGTGCTCGTCGCTGAGGGCTTCGAGCTCGTACTGGACGACCCGGGCCGTGGTGTGGCGCTCGGCGTGCCAGCGGACGAAGGCCTGTACGGCGCCGGCGAGCCGTTCGGCCGCCGTGCCGTCCCGGTCGGCGGCCGTCTCCAGGAGGAGCAGGGCGCGGTCGTGGCCGATCCTGCTGATCCGGTGGAGCAGCTCTTCCTTCGTCTTGTAGTGGATGTAGAGCGCGGCCGGGCTCATCCCGGCCCGTCCTGCGATGTCCCGTGTGGTGGTCGCGTGATAGCCGCGCTCGGCGAAGGCCTCGACGGCGGCGACGAGCAGTCGCCGGGCCGCCTCGGGCGTGACCTCGCTCCACGGCGTGTTCTCGCCGTCGGTCTCCTCCGCCGTGCTCATGGTCACGTGCCCCTTTCCCCTCGCAGGACGAACACCATACCGCGAACCTGAGCAAGCGCTTAGGGGGCACCGGTGGCCGGGATCGTCAGAGCTTCTGGAAGGGGTCGTGCTCGGCGAGGATCTTCTCCAGCCGGGCCTGGTCGACACGGCTGATGATCTGCCCGGCCTCCTGGCGGTCCCTGATGACCTTGGCCAGAGTGAAGCACGAAGTGACGAGGTAGAGAACGCCGATGGCGAGGAAGGCCCGCACCCAGGCGTCCGCGTCGAGGAAGAAGATACCGAGGGCCACCGCGCCCATGGCCACTCCGAAGGAGAGGACGGCCTGGCCGTAGAAGGCGGCGGTGCTCTGCTGCTTGACCGATGTTGTCTCACTCATGCTGCACAGCATCGGGCGCGGTGGCGTACGCCACATCCGTCGGCGTACTCAGTCGGTACTCAGTCCCCGCGGCGGCCCGGGGCCGGCCGGGCGGCGGTCAGAAGGCGGAGACGCCCGTCAGCGCGCGGCCGATGATCAGCTTCTGGATCTGGCTGGTGCCCTCGTAGAGGGTCATCACACGGGCGTCCCTCACCAGCTTGCCCACCGGGTACTCGTCGATGTAGCCGTAGCCGCCGAACACCTGGAGGGCGTTGTTTGCGGCGCGGACGGCCGCCTCGGAGGCGAAGAGCTTCGCCGTGGACGCGGCGGTGGCGAAGTCCTGGCCGCGGTCGACGAGGTCGGCGACGCGCCAGGTCAGCATGCGGGCCGCGTCGACGTCCACGGAGATGTCGCTGATCAGCTCCTGGACGAGCTGGTAGCTCGCGATGGACTTGCCGAACTGCTCGCGCTCGCCCGCGTACCGCACGGCGGCGTCGAGGGCGGCCTGGGCGATGCCGACACAGCCGGCCGCGACTGACATCCGGCCCTTCGCCAGGGCGGACATGGCTATGGAGAAGCCCTTGCCCTCCGGCCCCAGGAGGGTGGTGGCGGGGACGCGGACGTCCTCCAGCACGATCTCGGCCGTCGCCTGGCCGCGCAGTCCGAGCTTGCCGTGTACGGTGCGCCGGGTCAGGCCGGGGCTGTCGGCGGGCACCAGGAAGGCGGAGACGCCCCGGTGACCGGGGGTGTCGTTCGTGCGGGCGAAGAGCAGGACGACATCGGCCCAGGTGCCGTTGGTGATGAACATCTTGGAGCCGTTGATCACATAGCTGTCGCCGTCGCGCACGGCCTTCGTGGTCAGGTTGCCCGCGTCGGAGCCGGTGCCCGGCTCGGTGAGGCCGAAGCAGCCGACCGCTTCGCCCGCGGTGAGCCCGGGCAGCCACTGCCGCTTCTGCTCCTCGGTCCCCCATGCGGCGATGGTCTTGGCGACCAGGCCGAGCGAGACGGACACGATGCCGCGCACCGAGGAGTCGCCGCGCCCCAGCTCCTCGGTGACCAGGCAGTAGGCGAGGTGGTCGCCGCCCGAGCCGCCGTACTCCTCGGGGATCGTCAGACCGAGGAAGCCGAGGGCTCCCAGCTTCTTCACGATCGACTTGTCGACATTCTCGGCCCGGTCCCACTCGACGACGTGCGGGGTGATCTCCCGCGCGACGCAGTCCTCGGCGAGCTGCCGTACGGCTTCCTGCTCCTCGCTCAGCTCCAGGTTCATCCTGCGACACCCCACTTTTAATTAGCACTGCTAGTTTTCTGCTTGCAGGCCCTACTATGTGCCGCATGGCCCGACCGCGCAAGCCCCTCCTCAGCAGAGACCGCATCGTCGAGGCGGCGGGCGCCCTCGTGGACGCCGAGGGACTCGACGCCGTCTCGACCCGTCGGCTCGCGGCCGAGCTGGGAGTCAGCGGGCCCTCGCTCTACAACCACTTCCGGAACAAGGACGAGATCCTCGACGCCGTCGCGGACACCGTGTCCGCCCAGGTCGACCTGTCGATGTTCGAGGAGTCCGACCCCCGCGACTGGCCCGCGGCCCTGCACGACTGGGCCGTCTCCTACCGTGCGGCGCTCGCCGCGCACCCGCACATCGTGCCGGTGCTGGCCCAGGGGCCGGGGCGCCGCCCGGCCGGTCTGCGGGTGGCCGACGCGGTGTTCGGCGCCATGGTCCGGGCCGGCTGGCCGCCCGCCCAGGCGACCTACATCGGCGCGCTGATGCGCTACTTCATCACCGGATCCGCGCTCGGTTCCTTCGCCCGCGGCTTCGTCGACGACGAGACCGCCTACGACCCCACCGACTACCCCCACCTCGGGCAGGCCCATCTGCTGGCCGACCGCCGCCAGCAGGTCGACGAGGGCGCCTTCGAGACCGGGCTGCGGGCCCTGTTGGACGGCCTCGCACTCCAGTACGACCGGACGGTGACGAACGGAAAGACGGCGTCAGGAACCGTTCGGCGCCCGCCGAACGGTTCCTGACGCATCCTGGACCTATGGCACGCACGCCCCCGCACGACCCGGTCGCACCCCGTCTCGCCGCCCTGGCCTCGCTGCTCGCCGACGAGACCCGCGCCTCCTTCTGTCTCGCCCTGCTCGACGGCCGCGCCTGGACCGCGGGCGAGCTGGCGCGCTGTGCCGGGGTGGCCCCGTCGACCGCGAGCGAGCACCTGGGGAAGCTGGTCACCGGCGGGCTGCTGGCCGAGGAGCGTCAGGGCCGCCACCGCTACGTGCGGCTCGCGGGCGCACGGGTCGCCCGGCTCGTCGAGGAGCTCGCCGCACAGACCGCCCCCGGCCCCGACGAGGCAGGTCCGCGGACCCTGGGCGCGGCGGGCCTGAGCAGCGCGCTGGCCAGGGGGCGCACCTGCTACGACCACCTCGCCGGGCGGCTCGGCATCGCGATCACGGACGCGATGACCGCCCGGGGGCTGCTGCGGCAGGACACCGGCTTCGCGCTCACCGAGGACGGGCTGGACTGGTTCGGCGCGCTCGGTGTGCCGCTGGACACCACGTCACGGCGGCCCCTGGCGCGCGGCTGCCTGGACTGGACCGAACGCAGGCCGCACCTGGCGGGTGTCGCGGGTGCCGCCCTGTGCGGCCACGCGCTGGGGGCCGGATGGTGCGAACGCTTCGGATCGGGCCGCGCGGTCCGGGTGACCCCCGGCGGGCTGCGGGCACTGTCGGAGCTCCTGGATCTCGGCCCCACGACGATTGACGGTTCGTGACAATTCGTTGGGTGCCGAAGCGTTTCGGCCCTACGGTCGTCGCCATGACGACGACACCCGCACCATCCGCGGCCTCCTCACCGCTCCGGGACTGGCGTGCCCCTGCCGCCGTGTGCACCACGGTGATCCTGTGGGCCTCCGCCTTCGTCTCGATCCGCAGCGCGGGCGAGGCGTACTCACCGGGCGCACTGGCCCTGGGCCGGCTGCTCGCCGGTTCGCTGACGCTCGGCGCGATCCTGCTCGTACGCCGGGAGGGGCTGCCGTCGAGGGCCGCCTGGCCGGGCGTCATCGCGTCCGGGCTGCTGTGGTTCGGGCTGTACATGGTGGTGCTCAACTGGGGCGAGCAGCAGGTCGACGCGGGTACGGCGGCCATGATCGTGAACATCGGGCCGATCCTGATGGCGCTGCTCGGGGCCCGCCTGCTCGGGGAGGGGCTGCCGCGCCGGCTCCTGACGGGCATGGGGGTCTCGTTCGCCGGTGCCGTCGTGGTGGGTCTCTCCATGTCCGGGCACGGGAGTTCCTCGGTGCTCGGTGTGCTCCTGTGCCTGGTGGCCGCGGTGTCGTACGCCGGCGGGGTGGTCATCCAGAAGCCCGCGCTGCGGCACGGATCGCCGTTGCAGATCACCACGTTCGGCTGCCTGGTGGGTACGGCCGCCTGCCTGCCGTTCACCGGGGTGCTGGTCTCCGAGGCGGCCGACGCACCGCTCTCCGCGACGCTGAACATGATCTACCTCGGCGTCTTCCCGACGGCGCTGGCGTTCACCACCTGGGCCTACGCCCTGGCCCGGACCACGGCGGGCCGGCTGGGCGCGACGACGTACGCGGTGCCGGCCCTGGTGGTGCTGATGTCGTGGCTGCTGCTCGGCGAGGTGCCCGCGCTGCTCACCGTCGCGGGCGGGCTGCTGTGCCTGGCCGGGGTGGCGATCTCCCGCACCCGGTCGCGGGCGGCCTCGCGTACGGCCGCGGGCGGCGAGGAGCCGGCGGAGGCCCGGGTCTCCTGAGCCGCCGCCGGTGTCCTGCCCCGGTGCCTAGAAGACGACCAGCGCGCGGCCGCCCCTGCCCGCGATCATGTTCTCGAAGGCCGCCGGGATGCCGTCGAGCGCGATGCGTTCCGTCACCAGCATGGAGAGGTCGAAGCGGCCGGCCCGGATGTGTTCGGCGAGCACGGGCAGGTCCCGTGCCGGGTCGCTGTTGCCGTAGACGCAGCCGGTGAGCGAGCGGCCCCAGTGGAAGATCTCCAGGGCGTTGAAGGTCACCGGCTGGTCCTTGCCGCCGATGCCGACGACCGTGGTGCGTCCGCCGCGCCGGGTGGACTCCCAGGCCGCGCGGATCGTGGCGGCCCGTCCCACGCACTCGACGGCGACGTCGGCGCCCTGGCCGCCGGTGAGCTTGCGGATCGCGCGCGGGGTGGTGTCCGAGGCGACGACGTAGTCGGTGGCCCCGGCCCGGCGGGCGAGCTCCTCCTTCTCCGGCGACACGTCGACGGCGATGATCTTCGAAGCTCCCGCGATGCGGGCGGCCTGGAGGACTGCGAGGCCGACCCCGCCGATCCCGAACACGACGACGCTCTCGCCCTCGCGGACCCGGGCGGAGTGGTGTACGGCCCCGTATCCGGTCAGGACCGCGCAGCCGAGCAGCGCGGCGTCGGTGAGCGGGATGCCGGCCGGGGCGGGCAGGACGCAGTTCGCCGCGACGACGGTCTCCTGTGCGAAGGCCGCCACGTTCAGGCCCGGGTGGAGCTCGGTGCCGTCGGCCGTACGCGCGTGGATGTTCGCCGCGCCCTTGAGCGCGTCGGCGCAGAGCCAGATCTCGCCGATCCCGCAGTGGAAGCACTCTCCGCAGGACGGCGCCCAGTTGAGGACGACCTGGTCACCGGGGCCGACCTGGGTGACGCCCTCGCCGACGGCGAGCACCGTGCCCGCCCCCTCGTGGCCGAGGACGGCGGGGACGGGCAGCCGCATGGTGCCGTTGGACAGGGACAGGTCGGAGTGGCAGACCCCGGCGGCGGCGAGGCTGATCCTCACCCGGCCGGGGCCGGGCTCGGGGAGTTCGATGTCGGTGATCTCCAGGGGAGCTCCGACGGCGGGCAGTACAGCGGCGCGGACCACGAACAGACTCCTCGGTGGGTCGGAGGGGGCTCAGAACTGGAGGGACTTGGTCTGGAGGTACTCGGCGAGGCCGTGCGGGCCGAGCTCGCGCCCCACACCCGACTGCTTGTAACCGCCGAAGGGGGCCAGCGGGTTGAAACGGCCGCCGTTGATGTCGACCTGCCCGGTGTCCATGCGGCGGGCGAAGGCGACGGCCTCGGCGTCGTCGGCGCCCCAGACCGCGCCGGCCAGCCCGTACACGGTGTCGTTGGCGATCCGCAGGGCGTCGTCCACGTCCTCGTACCGCAGGATCGAGAGCACCGGGCCGAAGATCTCCTCCCGCGCGATGGTCATGCCGGGGGTGACGTCGGCGAACACGGTGGGGCTGACGTAGTAGCCCTGCTCCCTGGGGGCCTCGGGGCCGCCGGCGACGAGACGGGCGCCCTCCTCGACGCCCTTCTCGATGTAGCCGCGCACCCGGGCCTGCTGCGCGGCGTTGACGACGGGGCCGACGCGCTCCCCGGGGACGTACTTGGCGACGGCCGCCGCGGCCAGGGTCACGGCCTCCTCGTACCGGTCGGCGTCGACCAGCATGCGGGTCCAGGCGCTGCACGTCTGGCCGGAGTTGGACATCACGTTGGCGACGCCCACGTTGACGGCCTTGGCGAGGTCGGCGCCGGGCAGGATGACGTTGGCGGACTTGCCGCCGAGCTCCAGTGCGACCCGCTTGACCGCGGCGCCCGCCGTGGCGCCGATCCGCCGGCCGACGGCGGTGGATCCGGTGAAGGAGACCAGGTCGACGCCCTCGTGCTCGGCGAGCGCCTGTCCGGCGACGGGGCCGAGTCCGGTGACCAGGTTGAAGACGCCGGCCGGCAGGCCCGCCTCCTGGGTGGCCTCGGCGAAGAGCTGGGCGGTGAGCGGGGTGTCCTCGGCGGGCTTGAGGACCACGGTGCAGCCCGCGGCGAGTGCGGGGGCCACCTTGGCGACGATCTGGTGGAGCGGGTAGTTCCAGGGGGTGATCGCGCCGACGACCCCGACGGGCTCCAGCAGGACGGTGGAGTTGCCCAGCTTCTCCTCGAAGGCGTACGTGGCGGCCAGTTCGGCGTACGAGCCCGCGACCAGCACCGGTACGCCCGCGTGCACCGCCCGGGACAGCGGCAGCGGGGAGCCGAGCTCCGCGGTGACGGTCTCGGCGATCTCGTCCTGGCGGGCGGCCAGGACGTCGCGCAGGGCGCCGATCCGGGCGGCGCGCTCGGCGGGCGGGGTGGCGGCCCAGCCGGGGAACGCGGCGCGGGCGGCGCGTACCGCGGCGTCGACGTCCTCGGCGGTGCCCGCCGGGACGTGGCCGATGACCTGTTCGTCCGCCGGGTTCACGACCGCGATCGTGTCCTGGCCCGAGGCGGGCCGCCACTCCCCGCCGATGTACATCCCGTCATGCGCCTTCATGGCTGTTCCTCCCGGGCTCACTGTGCCTGCCGCCGAAGCCGTGCGTACGGACGGATGCCGTCCCGGCCCCAAACTAGCGCTGTTAGTTTTTCGGCGCCAGGGAACGGCTGGAGACACAGGTCACGCGCGGCCGGGGGTCCGGCGTGTCGAGTACGGCGACGGAGCCGGTGGCGCGCTGCTTGAGGCGTTCCGGCACACCGGTTCCGCCACCGCCCGCGCGACGGCGGCGGGGTGCCTGCGGGGGTGCGACTCCAGGTCGGGCACCATGGCGGGCCGCGAGCCGGTGTCGAGGTGGACCAGCGCCTCGTGGCCCTGGTACTCGACGTGGGGGGCTGCGCGTGGGGAGCGGCTGCGTGGCCTGAAGTCGACCCACGGGGCGGGGCGTGGGAATGATTCGCGCAGGGCCGATCGGTCTCGGGATGGGTCAGGCGGGGTTCCGCTTCGCGTGGGGCCGCTCGGCCCCGGCGCGGGGTACGGGGACGGGTGGGGCGGGGTCCTCGGGGGTGGTCCGGCCGCTGCGTACGCCGAGTCCGGCCGCCCCGACCAGCAGGGCTCCCAGCATCACGAACGGCGCCGCACCGCCCGCGACACCGGCGACCAGCCCGGCCGACGCGGGGGTCGCGACCTGGCCGAGGCGGTTGCCGGTGAGCCTGAGGGCGAGCGCGGTGGAACGGGCCGCCGCGGGGGCGGCCCGGACGACCGTGGTCATCGAGAGCGGCTGGCCGACCCCCAGGCAGAAGCCCATCACCGTGAGCATCAGGGCGAGCCACCGGAGGGGCACCGGCAGGGCGATGCCCGCGCACAGCAGACCTCCGAGCAGGCAGGTCGTGGTGAGCAGGGCGGTCCGGCCGAGGAGCCGCAGCATGGGTGTCATGACGAGCCGGCAGGCGATGGTGGCGGCGGCCCGCAGGCTGAGCAGCAGTCCGACCGTGGCGGGCGGGATGCCGCGCTGTTCGCCCAAGACCGGCAGGTAGGCGGTGAGGATGTCGGTGGCGGAGAGCACAGCGAGGCTGATGAAGATGCCGGCCGGGACGCCGCGGGTCCGCAGGATCCGGCCGACCGGGACCTTCTGCCGGGACGCCGGCCGCGCGGAGCCGGTGGACGCCCGGTGCTCGACGCGCCACAGGGCGGTGAAGGAGACGGCGGCGACGCCCGCCGAGACGAGCAGCGCGAGGGCGCTCGTACGGGCCATGGCGCCGTCCCGCTCCGAGACGAGGTATCCGGCGGCGATCGGTCCGACGAGCTGGCCCAGGGAGGCGCCGATGGTGAAGTGGCCGAAATTGCGGTCCTGTTCGGCGGGGGCCGACTGCCGGGCGACGAGTGACTGGGCGCCGATCACGAAGCAGAGGTGGCCCAGGCCCATGACCCCGCTCCAGGCCGCCAGGGCCGTGAGGGAGTGCGCGCGGCCGCTGAGCGCGCAGCCCCCGGCGATCAGGACGACGCCGAGGGGCAGCAGGGGTGCGCAGCGGCCGTGGTCGGTCCTGCGGCCCAGCGGCACGGCGGCGAAGAGGGGGAGGAGCGCGTACGCCCCGGCGATGACGCCGATGGCCCGTTCGTCGGCGCCCAGCGAGAGGGCCCGGTAGGAGACGGCGGGCCGCGCCATCGACACCGCCCCCTGCGCGAAGGAGAAGGCGATGACGAGGCGCAGCAGCCAGCCCCTGCCGGGCCGTGACGGGGTGGGCATCAGATGATGCCGAAGAGGATTCCGGCGCCGAGGACCACGAGGGAGGTGAGCGCGGCCCACTTGACGGTGAAGCGGGTGTGGTCGCCGAACTCGACCTTGGCCATGCCGACCAGGACGTAGACGGCGGGCACGAGCGGGGACGACATGTGCAGCGGCTGGCCCACCAGGGAGGCGCGGGCGATCTCCAGCGGGGAGACGCCGTGGGCGGCGCCGGCTTCGGCGAGCACGGGCAGGACTCCGAAGTAGAAGCCGTCGTTGGACATGAAGTAGGTGAGGGGCAGGCTCAGGAGGCCGGTGACGAGGGCCATGTGCGGGCCCATCGCGTCGGGGATGGCACCGACGAGCCAGTCGGCCATGTGATCGACCATACCGGTGCCGGTGAGGACGCCGGTGAAGACGGCGGCGGCGAAGACCATGCCGGAGACGTTGAGCACGTTGTCGGCATGGGCGGCGATACGGGCCCGCTGGTCGGGCATGTGGGGGAAGTTGACCGTGAGGGCGAGGGCCGCGCCGAGCAGGAACAGCACCGGGATCGGCATGAGTTCGAGGATCATCGCGGCCAGCAGGGCGACGGTGAGGCCGGCGTTGAACCAGTAGAGCCCCGGCCGCAGCGTGGACCTGTCGGGGTCGAGTCCCTTGAACTCCTCGTCCGGCTCGTCGGACGTCTCCGGCCCGTCCGCGCCCGGCTGCGCCCCCTTCACCGGGACCCCGCCACCCGTACCGGCCGGCGCCCCCTTCGCGGGGGTCCCGCCGCCGCCCGTGCCCACCAGGACGGTCTCGGGCTCCCGCACGCACGCCTCGTCGAGGGTGAGCACGCCGAGCCGCTTGCGCTCGCGACGGCCCAGGACGCACGCCAGCAGGACGACGGCGAGCAGTCCGACGGCCAGGGCCGGGATCATCGGGACGAAGATGTCGCCCGCGTCGAGCTTGAGCGCGGTGGCGGCGCGGGCGGTGGGGCCGCCCCAGGGCAGGGTGTTCATGACGCCGTTGGCCGTGGCGGCGACACCGGTCATCACGACCAGGCTCATCTTCAGCCGCTTGTAGAGCGGGTACATCGCCGAGACGGTGATCATGAACGTGGTGGAGCCGTCGCCGTCGAGCGAGACGATCGCGGCGAGCAGCGCCGTGCCGATGACGATCCGCATCGGGTCGGCCTTGCAGAAGCGCAGGATGCCCCTGACGATCGGGTCGAAGAGGCCGACGTCGATCATCACGCCGAAGTAGACGATGGCGAACATCAGCATCGCCGCGGTCGGCGCGAGGGTGCCGACACCTTCGATGACGTAGTCGCCGAGCTGCGCACCCTGCCCGACGGCGACACAGAAGAGTGCGGGGATCAGGATCAGCGCCGCGATCGGCGACATCTTCTTCATCATGATCAGGACCAGGAAGGTCGCGATCATGGCAAATCCGAGGACTGTCAACATGTGGGATACCTAACGTTCACCTTTGAACTCGCACCGAGGCCGGCGGTTCGGATGACGTTAGGGGTCCCCTCGCGACGTTCACAAGATGTTGACGCGTGAGCAATACGAGCAAAACACCAGGTCAGCGAGCTGGTGTGAGAGAGACCGGCACGGCGTTGAGCACCGAGGTGCCGGACAGCGGGTCCATGAGGGTGCCGTCGAGCAGCTGGTTCACGTTGACTCCCGGCTCCGCCTCCGCGACGGACATCCGGGTACCGGGACGGCTGTGTCCCCAGCCGTGCGGAAGACTCACGACCCCGGCCCGTACGGCGTCGGTGATCTCGGCCGGTGCCTCGACCTGACCGCCCGCCGCGGTGATGCGGGCGATGTCGCCGTCGGCGAGTCCGAGGCGGGCCGCGTCGTCGGGGTGGATCTGCAGCGTGCAGACGTTCGAGCCGCCGCGGAGCGAGGCGACGTTGTGCATCCAGCTGTTGTTGGACCGCAGATGGCGGCGGCCGACGAGGACGAGCTCCGCGGGCTCCGCGTCGAGCGCCGCCCGCAGGCGGGGCAGGTCGGCGGCGATCGGTGCCGGGAACAGCTCGATGCGGCCGCTGCGGGTCTTGAGCGCCTGCGGGATGCGGGGTTTCAGCGGGCCGAGGTCGATCCCGTGGGGGTGGGCGAGAAGCCGCTCCAGGGTGAGGTCGTAGGGGCCCAGGCGCAGCATCAGGTCGAGGCGCCGTTCAGCCCCGGTGCGGCCGGTCAGCTCGCCGGCGAGCGTCGCGGGGGCCCCCGCCCTGTCCAGCGTGGCGGCGATGACCAGGTCGTCGACGGAGCCGGGCGGCGCGCCGTGCGTGCCGCCGACGGCGAGGACGAGGCGGGCGAGGATCTCGCTCTCGTCCATCCGGCCGTCCTCCAGGGGCACGGCGGGCCGGCTGTAGCGGACCTGGTTGTGGACGGCGAAGGAGTTGAACGCGAAGTCGAAGTGGGCGCTCTGCGAGGGCGGCGGCGGGGGCAGCACCACGTCCGCGTGGCGTGCGGTCTCGTTGAGGTACGGGTCGACGCTGACCATGAAGTCGAGGCCGGCGAGTGCCCGGTCGAGGCGGTCCCCGTCGGGGGACGAGAGCACCGGGTTGCCCGCGACGACGATCAGGGCGCGGATCCGCCCCTCCCCCGGGGTCTCGATCTCCTCGGCGAGCGCTGCGGTGGGCAGTTCGCCCTTGGCCTCGGGGTGGCCGGAGACCCGGCTCCGCCAGCGGCCGAGGGCGAAGCCCTTGCCGGGGGCCGCCGCGCGGGGGGCGCGGGCGGTGGCGGAGAGCGGGAAGAGGGCGCCGCCGGGGCGGTCGAGGTTGCCGGTGAGGATGTTGAGTACGTCGACGAGCCAGCTGGCGAGGGTGCCGTGTTCGACGGTGCAGCTGCCGATGCGCCCGTACACGGCCGCGGCGGGGGCGGCGGCGAGCTCGCGGGCGATCACGCGGATGGTGTCGGCGTCGATGTCGCAGGCGGCGGCCACGGCTTCGGGGGTGAAGTCGGCCATCGCGTCGGCCAGTTCGTCGTAGCCGTCGAGGTGGTCGGTGAGCGCGCCGGGGTCGGCGAGCTTCTCGTCGATGAGCACCTGGGCGAGGGCGGCGAGCAGGAGGGCGTCGGCGCCCGGCCGGATGGCGACGTGCCGGTCCGCGAGGCGCGCGGTGCGGGTGCGGCGCGGGTCGATGACGGTGAGGGTGCCGCCGCGCCTGCGCAGCGACTTGAGCTTGCCCGGGAAGTCGGGGGCGGTGCAGAGGCTCCCGTTGGACTCGAGAGGGTTGGCACCGATCAGCAGCAGGTGGGCGGTGCGGTCCAGGTCGGGTACGGGGATGGCGTGGGCGTCCCCGAAGAGCAGTCCGCTGGAGACGTGCTTGGGCATCTGGTCCAGGGTGCCTGCGCTGAAGACGTTACGGGTGCCGAGAGTGGAGAGCAGCATGGGCGGGTAGAGGGCGCCGGCCATCGTGTGCACGTTGGGGTTGCCCAGGTAGACGCCGACCGACTGCTTGCCGTGCTCCTCGGCCAGCGCCGGGATCCTCGCGGCGATCGTGTCGAAGGCCTCGTCCCAGGTCGCTTCGCGCAGGACACCGTTCTCGCGCACGAGCGGGGTGCGCAGCCGGTCGGGGTCGGCGTCGAGGCCGCCGAAGGACGCGCCCTTGGGGCAGATGAAGCCCTGGCTGAACACGTCGTCGCGGTCACCCCGGGCTCCCGTGACCGTGGTCCCCTCGATGGTGAGGGTGAGTCCGCAGGTGGCCTCGCAGAGCGGGCAGACTCGCAGAGCGGTGCGGGAATCGTGGGACATGGGCCCTCCCCGGGGCGGCGACAGCGATGGCGCGCGGGCGTGCGGCGATGACCGCGGCGGCCCGCACGGCGGGCGCGGCTCCCGGCGCGACCGAGCATACCGACCGGTACGGATGCTGGCGAGAGTGCGGACGCACCCGCGTGGACACTCCGCGTCCCACCCCCTCGGTCACCCCGGGTGGGGTCACCCCGGGTGGGGTCGGCCCGGGTGGGGTCGGCCCGGGTGGGCCCGGTTCAGCCCAGGACCCTGGCCAGATAGGACTGGAGCAGGAGCCGGGTCTCGGCTATCAGCGACGGGTCGCCGGCGGGGTCCGCGCGGAAGGCCAGCTGGAGCAGCGCGTCGGCGGCCTCCACGCAGACCAGGACGGTCCGGAGCAGATCCTCCTCACTGCCGGAACGGTGGCCGAGGTGGCCGGAGAGCAGGGCGGTCAGCCGGTCCGCGACCCGTTGGTTCGCGTCGCCGAGCGGATCGGCCACCGGGGCGGGCGGGCCGAAGTCGACGAGGGCGAAGCCGGGGACGGAGCGTTTCATCGCCAGGTACTCGTCGAGTACGGCGTCGATGGCCGCGCTCCACTCCTGCGCGGGGACGGCCGCGAGACGGCCGACGATCCGCTCGGCGTAGAGGTCGAGATTCCGCTCGGCCAGGGCGTCGACCAGCGCCCGTTTGTTGGGGAAGAAGCGGTAGACGGAGCCGATGGGCACCCCGGCGCGGTCGGCCACCGCGCGGGTGGAGAGCAGTTCGTAGCCGGTCTCGTCGAGCAGACCGGCACCGGCGTCGAGGATCCGGGCCAGCCGGTCGGCGCTGCGCTGCTGCACGGGGACGCGCCGGAGGTTCGCATTCACAGGGGACACGCACACCATGATGCCGTGAGCTCCGACAGGGGCCTGATGGCCCCATGGGCCGTTCACCTCGCGCACCGCCCCCACGAGCCCTTCCCGCACCCTCCACACCCCCAGGGGCCTTCACGACCCCGGGAGCCCCCGCCGCATCCTGGTGACACCGGAGACATGACACCCGAGTGCCCCATGTATGCCGTTGACGGGCCGCGTTCCGATTCCTACGGTTGTCCATAGGATTCTTCGTCAGGGGATCCACAGGATTCCTTCTCTCACCGGGAGCGCATGATGAGCGGCATCGAGCAGGCGAGGAAGACCGCGGAAGGGCTCCGCTACGGGGCCGGTTTCGGCAACGAGCACAGCTCGGAGGCCGTCCCCGGCGCCCTCCCGCACGGCCGCAACTCGCCGCAGCGCGCCCCCCTCGGGCTGTACGCGGAGCAGCTCAGCGGTTCTGCCTTCACCGAACCCAGGGCCAACAACCGCAGGTCCTGGCTCTACCGGATCCGCCCCTCCGCGGCCCACCCCGCCCTCGTCCGCGTCGACAACGGCACGCTGCGCACCGCCCCGTTCACCGAGACGGTCCCCGACCCCAACCGGCTGCGCTGGGACCCGCTCCCCGAGGCCGCACCCGGTACGGACTTCCTGGCCGGTCTGTGGACGCTGGGCGGCAACGGCGACGCCACGCAGCGCACCGGCATGGCGGTGCACCTCTACAGCGCGAACTCCTCCATGACGGACCGGGTGTTCGGCGACTCCGACGGCGAGCTCCTGATCGTCCCCGAGCATGGAGGTCTCCTGCTCCGCACCGAGCTGGGCCTGCTGCGCGCCGAACCGGGCCAGGTGGCGCTGGTCCCGCGCGGTGTCCGCTTCCGTGTCGAGCTCCTGGACACCACCGCCCGCGGCTACGTCTGCGAGAACTACGGGCAGCCGTTCGTCCTCCCCGACCTGGGCCCGATCGGTGCCAACGGCCTGGCCAACGCACGGGACTTCCTGGCGCCCGTGGCGGCGTTCGAGGACCGCGAGGGCCCCGTGGAGGTGGTCGTCAAGTTCTGCGGGAACCTCTGGTCGGCGACGTACGACCACTCGCCGCTCGACGTCGTCGCCTGGCACGGGAACCACACGCCGTACGTCTACGACCTGCGCCGGTTCAACGTCCTCGGCAGCATCAGCTACGACCATCCCGACCCGTCGATCTTCACGGTCCTGACCTCGCCGTCCGACACCCCGGGCCTGGCCGGCGTCGACTTCGTCGTCTTCGCCCCACGCTGGCTGGTCGGTGAGGACACCTTCCGCCCGCCGTACTTCCACCGCAACGTGATGAGCGAGTACATGGGCCTGATCGAGGGGGCGTACGACGCCAAGGCGGGCGGGTTCGTCCCGGGCGGCGGTTCGCTGCACAACATGATGTCGGCGCACGGCCCGGACCGTGAGACCTTCGACCGGGCGAGTGCGGCGGAGCTGAAGCCGCAGAAGATCGACGACGGACTCGCGTTCATGTTCGAGACCCGCTGGCCGGTCACGGCGACCGCCCAGGCGGCGGGCGCGGGCCATCTGCAGCGCGGGTACGACGACGTGTGGCAGGGTCTGAGCCGCAACTTCCGGCCGTGAGACCCGCGGCCGGCCGTCGAGGAAGTCCAGGTGAACCGGATGGATCAGGTGAACGAGGTGCGGCACACGCCCGCATTCGCCCCGGACTCCCTGGTGCTGAACCGGAAGCTGCCCCTGTGGTACCAGGTCTCGCAGTCGCTGCGGGCGTCCATACTGGGCCGCCCCCAGGACGCCTCGCCCCGGCTGCCGACCGAGGAGCAGCTCGCCGTGCACTACGGCGTCAGTGTCCTGACCATGCGCCAGGCCCTCAAGGAGCTGGAGACGGAGGGCCTGATCAGCAGGCACCGGCGACGCGGCACGTTCATCGAACCGCGCGCCCGGCGGGTGTCGCCGGTCCGGCTGCTGGGGTCCATCGACGCGATCGTGGCCCAGCAGTCGGGCGAGCGGACGACCGTGCTCGGACACGGTCCGGGGCCCGTCCCCGGGGATCTCGCCGAGCACTTCCCGGACTGTGCGGAGGTGGTCAGCTACCGGCGCCTGCGCTGCGACGAGGACACCGGGGAGCCCACCAACTGGGCGGAGAACGCGGTGCGTCCCGAGATCGCGGCCCGGATCGACGTGGCCGACCTGGAGCGGTGGCCGATGACGAAGGTGCTGCGTGACACCGTCGGCGTACGGATCTCCCGGATCACGGACACCGTCGAGGCCCGCCTCGCCGACCCGGCCACGGCCGAGCTGCTGCGGGTCCCCCTGCTGAGCCCGATCCTGTACTACACCGGTGTGGCGTACGGCGAGGACGGCCGGGTGGTGGACGTGGCGCGGATCCGGTACCGCGGGGACCGCTTCTCCTTCTCCGTGACGGTGGACGCGCACTGACCGCCCCCGCCACGACGGCACGCCCGCCGTTACGATGCCGGGGGCGGGCGGACGTGGCGACGGGGAGGACGACACGGTGGCAGCACGGGTGGCGGCCGGGGGCGCGGTGCCTCCGCTGCTGGACGACCTCATGCCGTGGTCGGTACGGCCGCTGAGACCGGGCCGCACCTGGGTGACCGCCCCGGACGCGGCCTCCCTGCGGGCCCGCTGGGACCTGCTGGTGGGGGCGGAGGGCGCCGAGCAGGAGCGCCTGTTCCGGCCGAGCCGCTCCCGTACGCCACTGACCCCGGCCGCGGCACTTCCGGGCCGGTTCACCGGTACGGGTGGTTTCGCCCGGGACCCCGGGCCGTATCCGGATCCGGTGCGGATCCTGCACGGCCCCTTCGACGAGCACTGGCTGATCCCGGACCACCGACTGCTCGACGCGGCACGCCCCGAGCTGTGGCGGGTCGCCGACGCGCACCAGCTGTTCGCCGTCGAGCACGGGTACGCGCCGCAGGGCGCCGGGCCCGCCCTGTCCGTGACGGCGCTGCTGCCCGACGGGCACTCACCCGCGGGCCGTCCCGGCCGGATACGGCCGCTCTACCGGCGGCCGGGCGCGCGGGAACCCAACCTCGCGCCGGGCCTGCTCGGGCTGCTGCGCTCCCGGTACGGGGATTCCGGCGGCG
Organism: Streptomyces sp. NPDC058637; assembly: GCF_042717325.1. Taxonomy (NCBI): domain Bacteria; kingdom Bacillati; phylum Actinomycetota; class Actinomycetes; order Kitasatosporales; family Streptomycetaceae; genus Streptomyces; species Streptomyces sp. NPDC058637. The sequence goes on from NZ_JBHXRD010000008.1 coordinate 140,972, forward strand.
CGGAGTCCGTGCTGGCCTGGGCCCTCGCCGCCGCCCGCCCCTCCCCGTCCGGGCCCGTCGTACCCCTGCCCTCGGACGGTGCCCTGTGGGCCGAGGGGGTGGCGCTGGGCCGGGAGGTGCTGCGGGTGCAGCTGCGCGGGGCACACGGCGGGGAGCGCCCTCGGCTGCCGGGCGGCCGTCGCCCGTATGTGCGGGCGGCGATCCCGCCGCGGCCCGCAGGGCTGGACTACGACCAGGCGTCCGAAACGCTGACCCTCGGCACCGGCCGCGTCTCCCCCGTTCCCGCCGGGGCCTGGGAGTTCCGGGTGAACGGGGTACGGATGCTGGAACTGTGGTTCGAGCGCCGCACCGTGCCGGCCGAGGCGGAGGGCCTGGCGGCGCTGCGTCCGCGCGGCTGGCCGCAGGAGTGGACCTCGGAGCTGCTCGAACTGATCACGGTCCTGGCCCTGCTCGACGAACTGGGACCCCGGCAGGCGGCGTTGGCGGGCCGGCTCGCCGAGAATCCGGGGCTGACCCGGGACGGGCTGCACGGGGCCGGGGTACTGCCCGTCCCCGTGTCGGCACGACGGCCCGCCTCGGTGCTGGATCACCACGAGGAGGGCCCCGAAGGGCAGTTCGCCCTGCTGTGACCGTCCGGGGGCGGGGGTCGGCTTGAGGGCGAGGGCCCGCCCGGGGGCGGGGGCCTTCGTGCGACTACCTGTCGAACGAGTCCAGCACCCTGTTCAGGGCCCGGTCGAAGACGCCTTCCAGGTCGATCGGTCCGGGGTCCTCGGCGAATCCGGCCGCCATGCGCGGATACCTGCCGGTCGCGATCTGGCTGATCAGATAGCGGGTGCGGATCTCCTGTTCCTGCTCCTCGGACCAGGGGAGCGAGCGGCTGCGTTCGGCCGTGGCGATCTCGTTGGAGACATAGGTGGTGATCACGCCGTTGACCATGGCGACGAGTTCCATCTTCTCGCCGAACGGGGCGTCGAACCCGTCGAGGCAGCTGAGCGCGTACTCGATGTAGGCCAGCGTGTTCGGGCTGAATCCGTAGACCGGCGACATCAGCCGGGGCACCCAGGTGTGCCGGTGCATCATCGCGCGCGCCTGGTGGGCGAGGGCCAGGATGTCGGCCCGCCAGTCCCCGGAGGGCTTCTCCGGCAGGTCGTACCCGGCACTGACCGCGTCGAACATCAGCTCGTACAGATCCTCCTTGCGGGGGACGTAGTTGTACAGCGACATCGTGCCGCAGCCCAGTTCGGCGGCCACCTTGCGCATCGACACCGCGTCGAGGCCCTCCGCGTCGGCGATGCGCACGGCTGCCGCCGCGATGTCGGCACGGCTGAACGCGGGCTTCGGCCCACGCCCCGCACGCTCGGGACGTGCCCAGATCACTTCGGGTACAGCGGGTCGCCCCACCATCGTCATCACCTCATCCATCATCGTAGTTACGTACGCCGTACGTAGTGCGGTACGGTGCACCCATGACGACTACGTACGCCGTACTTAGTGAAGGCCTGGAGAAGCGGTACGGAGACGTCCACGCCCTGCGCGGACTCGATCTCGCCGTCGCCGAGGGCACCGTCTGCGGGGTACTGGGGCCCAACGGCGCGGGCAAGAGCACCGCCGTCCGGGTGCTCACCACGCTGACGGCCCCCGACGCCGGGAGCGCCCGGGTCGCCGGACACGACGTGGTGCGGGAGGCTGCGGCGGTGCGCGCGGCGATCGGCGTCACCGGGCAGAGCACCTCGATCGACGGGGAGCTCTCCGGACGGCAGAACCTGCGGCTCTTCGCACGGCTGCTGCGCTTCCGGGGCGCGGCGGGCCACGCACGGGCCGACGAACTCCTGGAACGCTTCGGGCTGACCGAGGCCGCCGACCGTCCCGCCCGCACCTACTCCGGCGGCATGCGCCGCCGCCTGGACCTCGCCGCGGGCCTGCTCACCCGTCCGCGGGTGCTCTTCCTCGACGAGCCCACGACCGGACTCGACCCGCACAGCCGCAACCAGATCTGGGCCGCCGTGCGCGAACTCGCGGGGCGGGGCACCACGGTCCTGCTCACCACGCAGTATCTGGAGGAGGCCGACCAGCTGGCCGACGACATCGTGCTCGTCGACCGGGGCCGCGCCGCGCACCGCGGCACCCCCGCCGGGCTGAAGGCGCTCATCGGCAGTCACGCGGAGGTCGTCGTCGCCGACGCGTCGGCGCTCGCGCCGGCGGCCGCGGTGCTCGACCAGCTGACCGGGGCCGAGCCGGTGCTCGACCACGAGCACCACACCGTCGGCGTCGTCGTCGCCGACCCCACCCTGACCCTGCCGCGCATCGTCCGCGAACTGGACGCGGCGGGCGTCCCCCTGATCGACGCGAGCCTGCGTCGGCCCACCCTCGACGAGGCCTTCCTCCGGCTGACCGACCGGGGAGACATCAGCACGGTGAAGGAGCCCGCGGCATGAGCACCACGATCCTGGTCCACGAGCGGAATCCGGCGCCCGCCACGGGCGGCACGCTGATCGCCGACGGCCTGGCCATGACCGTCCGCCATCTGCAGAAGCTGAGGGCCGCGCCCGGGGTCCTGATCCTGACCATGCCGATCACCATGCTGCTGTTCTTCGGCTACGTCTTCGGCAGCGCGCTGGCGGTGCCGGGGCAGGAGTACCGCGCCTTCCTGGTGCCCGGGCTCCTCGCGGCGACTGCCGCCAACGGCCTGATGACCGGCATGTTCCAGGCGGCGCAGGACTGCGACCGCGGGGTGATGGACCGCTTCCGTACGCTGCCGATGAGCCGGGCCGCCGTGCCGCTCGGCTCCACCGCGGCAGAGGTGCTGACCACCGCGGTCGGCCTGGTCCCCCTGACGCTCGTCGGACTCGCGGTGGGCTGGCGGATCGAGGGCGGCGTGGCCGATGCCCTGGGGGCGTTCGGACTGCTGCTGCTCTTCCGGTTCGCCACGTCCTGGGCGGGCTACTGGCTCGGTCTCCTCATCCGCGACGAGGAGGCGGCGGGCCAGCTCGGCAGCGCGACGTTCGTCCTTCCGCTGCTGTCCAGCGCGTACATCCCGACGGACGGCATGCCGGGCTGGCTGCGGACGGTGGCCGAGTGGAATCCGATCAGCGCCCTGGCCGCGGCCACCCGCGACCTCTTCGGCAACGCGGCACCGACGGCGGACGCCGCCTGGCCGTCCGCGCACCCGGTGGCCGGGACGCTGGCATGGGCGGCGGTCCTGCTCGCGGTGTTCGTCCCGCTGACGGTGCGGCGGTACGCCCACGACGGCAAGCGGTGACGGTGGTGCGCCGTACGGCCGGCATGGCGGCGGGGTGCGACCGAGGTGACTCGTCGGCGGGCCCGCCGCGGGCGCCGCTGCCCCGGATCACGCTGCCGGGCGGGGCGGGGGCGCCGATGGGTGCCGTACCGGCGCGGGGTGAACACACCGGCGCAACACTGCGGGCCCTGGGGATGACGGGCGAACGGACAGCAGCACTGCGCCGGGCGGAGTGATCTCTGATACGGCCCTGAGCGGTGGGCCGGATCGGTCGTGACGGGCCGTGGGATCAGCGGCGGCTGCCGAAGAGCGAGCGTCGCAGTCGCCGCAGCGGCGCGAAGAGCGAGACACGCGCGCTCCTGCTCCTACGGGTGTGCGCGACGTCGCGCGAGGTCAGCTCGAGCATCAGCAGCGTCGCTTCCGCGGACTCACGCTGCGGAACGGCAGGACCGCCCAGCACCGCGAGATGGCGGTCGAGGCGCGAACTGGTCGCACTGCTCCCACATGTGATGGCAGGCACACGCGGCCTGCTGCGCACCGTTATCTGTTCCATGTCACTCCCCACCCGTACGAGGGCACCCGGCCCGGGCAGGTTAACCCTATCGTCCCGCGGCGGCACCCGTGTATCCCACCCACAGGATTGCCCACACGTGCACGGAGGTTGACGGCCCGTTACCGAACAGGACCGATTCCGGGCCGGGTTGAGCTAACTTGGAGGGGATTCGTCCGTACCGCACCCCGCTGCTGATGGAGGATCACCGTGAGCGACGTGCCGAGCGAGGACCGCGTGGTCGCGGACCGCTACCGCCTTCTCGGGCCGCTGGGAGAGGGCGGTACGGGCATCGTGTGGCGCGCCCGCGACGAGGTGCTCGGGCGCGAGGTCGCCGTACGGGAGGTCCGGGCGCCTGCCGGGATGCCGGCCGGCGACGTCAGGCGGTTCCACACCCGGCTGGAGCGGGAGGCACGGGCGGCGGCCCGCGTCTCGCACCGCAACGCCGTCGCCGTCCACGACGTGGCCCTCCATGATTCCCGGCCCTGGATCGTGATGGAGCTGATCCGCGGGCTCGCCCTGTCCGACGTGCTGGACGCCGACGGACCACTGCCCCCGCGGCGCGCGGCCCGGATCGGCGCGGAGGTCCTCGCGGCGCTGCGGGCCGGTCATGGGGCGGGGGTGCTGCACCGTGACGTGAAGCCGGGCAACGTGCTGCTGGCCAACGACGGGCGGGTGATGCTGACGGACTTCGGGATCGCCGCCGCCGAGGAACCGTCCGCGCTCACCTGGACGGGTGAACCGGTCGACTCGCCCGAATTCCTCGCCCCTGAAAGGGCGCTGGGGCACGCGCCGGTTCCCGAATCCGATCTGTGGTCGCTCGGAGTGCTTCTGTTCGCCGCGACCGAGGGTCGCACGCCGTTCGTCCGGGACACACCGGCGGACACGCTCCGGGCCGTGGTCGAGGAGGAACCGCCGGCGGCCGGGCGGGCCGGTGCGCTCGCCCCCGTCATCGAGGGGCTGCTGCGCAAGGACCCGGACGGACGGCTCACCGCCGGGGAGGCCGAGTACCGGCTGCGGATCCTGGCCGCGGGCGGGACGGGCCCGGCCGGTGGAGGGACCGCGGGCCCGCCGCCTCCGCCCGCCCCCGGTGACTCCCGCGGTCCGGAAGCCTCCGGCCTCCCCGGCGGCCCGGCGGGGGCACCGGACGATTCCGTGGGCGCGCCGGAACGGCCGGGGCGGGCGGCCCTGTTGCTGGTCGCGGCCGTCGTGGCGGTGGTGCTGCTCGCCGTCGGAGCCGTCGTCTGGGCACTGTCGGGTGACGCGTCCGGCGCGTCCCGCTCGGTCGGCAGCGCGGGTGCCCCGCACGGCGTGAGCTGCCCCGGAACGCACGGCGAGGAGGCCCCGGCCGACGGGACCTCCTCCCTCACGGACACCTGATCCGCCGGGCCGTGCGGTACGGACGCGCCGGGGAACGGGTAGGTGCGGCCGCGCGGTTCGCTCCGGGGAATCAGGCCTTCGCGTTGAGGACGGGCAGGTAGCCGCCCGACTGTCCGGCGGCGGTGGGGTGGTAGGACTCACCGATGTTGAGCCAGTTCACGCTGTGCAGCCAGGCGCTGCCCGAGCAGATCTCGTGCCCGGTGAAGGTCGAGGTGACGTCACCGAAGGTGAAGCCGTGGTCGGCGGCCCGCTTGGCGGTGGCCGCGTTGAGGTAGTCGGCCGCGCCGTTGATGGCGGAGCGTTCCTTCTCGCTCAGTCCGGCGAGGCAGCCGCCGCCGAGCTTGTAGAAGCGGGGGTATCCGAGGACGACGACGCGGGCGGCGGGCGCCTTGGCGCTGATCGCCGAGTACACGGAGTCCAGCTTGCCCGGCAGGGTGGAGTCGACGTAGCCGCGGGCGGTGGCGATCCGGCTCAGACAGGTGGCCTCGGACTGCAGGACACAGGTGGTCATGACATCGGCGAAGCCCGCGTCGTTGCCGCCGATGGAGATCGAGACGAGGTCGGTCGAGGAGTTGAGCGGGCCGAGCTGACCGGCCGTGACATCACCGGTCCTGGCTCCCGAGCACGCGGTGAAGGCGAACGAGGCGGGCGCGTTGGCCGCGGCCCAGAGGCGGGGGTAGGCCCGGGTGCTGCGCTTGCAGTCGCCGCTCGCGCTGTCGTAACTACCGGCCCCGACACCGGAGGAGTACGAGTCGCCGAGCGCCACGTAGTCCACCGCCTGTACGGATTCCTCGGCGTTGGCGACCCCCGCGCCCGTCAGGGCGAGAACGGTGCCGAGCAGGAGAGAGGACGAGAACGCCACGAGTCTGGACATTTTCATGGAACCTCCTTGGGCAGGATCTCTGCCTACTCCGTGGTAGCAGTCCCGACGGCAATTCCGGAAGTGTCCATGCCAAGAACGTTCCATGAGTTCCACGAGGACCGCTACGAGGGCTTCTTGACGCGCCCCTGGTGGTTCGGCATATCGAAATCCGGCATCCGGCGCACCGGTGGGCAAAGTAGCCGATGTGGATCATCAGCCATGAGACAGGGTCAGTTCAGACAGGTGTGCTGCCGGCTACGAGGGGGTGCACCGGCACGCCCTGCCGGTGCTGGCCGAACACGGCTTCGCCGCCACGGTCTTCGTCTCCACCGGCTGGCTGCGCGGGGCGTACGACGGGGGCGGCGCCCTGGACACCATGCTCGACTGGGGCCAGGTGCGTGAACTCGCGGCGACGGGTGTGGAGATCGGCGCCCACAGCCACACCCATCCCCAGCTGGACCAGCTCGACGACAGGGCGCCGCGGGCCGAGACCGTGCGCTGCCGGGAGACCGTCGCGGCGGAACTGGGCGAGTTCCCGGTGTCCTTCGCCTACCCGTACGGCTATTCCAGCCGCCGGGTCCGGCGCGGTGCGCACGGCGGGCTTCGCCCAGTCGCTCGCCGTGGGCAACGCCCTGGAGCGACGCCGCCAGGGACCGAACGCCCTGGAGCGGGTGACGGTCCGGCACGGCACCGGTACCGGTGTGCGGCCAGGTCCCGCGCTCGCCACCGGCACGCGCGGGCTGATGAAACCTGGTGCGCGGGGTGGCACCGTGACGGATCATGGGCGCCATGTCTGACACCCCCGAGTCCGCTCTGCCGATCCGGCTCAACGTCGACGACAGCGATTCACCGTCCGACGTCGTGGACGCGCTGTTCCTCGGCCGCTTCGCGACGGGCGAGCAGCCGTACTCGCACAGTTCCTCCCTCGACCGGGTGCGTTCGGGGGCGACCCTGCTGCCGCCGGAGGCCAGGGTGCTGCGGGCGGCCCGTGACGACGACCGCAGTGCCACGCTCGCCGAGGGCGACGGATGGACGCTGTTGATCTCGCGGTGGAACAGGGGCGCCGACGTCACGGTCACCGCCACCACCTCCGAGCTGGCCGAGAAGGTGCTGGCCGAGGCCACGGACGGCGCCCGGGACGAACCGGAGCCGCAGCCCGACAACGTGACGATGGGTTTCTGGTACGTCTCCCCGCGCCGGGGGCCGCACCGCACGACCCGGCAGATCGCCGCGGGCACGTGGGACGAGGTCCGCGCCAACTACACGGCCCCGGTGGCCGATGCCATGGACCGGCTGATGAAGGTCACCCCGGACGGCATCTCCGGCCGGCTGCTCCTGCTGCACGGCCCTCCGGGCACGGGCAAGACGTCCGCGCTGCGCACCCTCGCCCGGTCGTGGCGCGACTGGTGCCAGGTCGACTGCGTGCTGGACCCGGAGCGGCTCTTCAACGACGTCGGCTATCTGATGGACATCGCCATCGGCGAGGACGACGGGTCGGCGAAGGGCCGGTGGCGGCTGCTGCTCCTGGAGGACTGCGACGAGCTGATCCGCGGCGAGGCCAAGCACACGGCCGGGCAGGCGCTGTCCCGGCTGCTGAACCTGACGGACGGTCTGCTGGGCCAGGGCCGCAACGTGCTGGTGGGGGTGACGACCAACGAGGACCTGGAGCGGCTGCACCCGGCGGTCGTACGGCCCGGGCGCTGCCTGGCCCGGATCGAGGTGGGTTCGCTGACCCGCTCGGAGTCGGTGTCCTGGCTGGGTACGGAGGAAGGGCTCGGCCGCGAGGGCGCGACGCTCGCCGAGCTGTACGCGCTGCGGCGGGGCAGCGGTCCCGCGTCCGTACCGAAGCAGGACGCGAGGACGGACGCGGGGCTGTACCTCTGAGGCCCCGTCGGGCGCCGCCGGGGAGCCGCCCCTTCGGCCAGGGGGCCTACTCCTCGTAGGCCGCCCGCACCGCGTCCTCGGCCAGGGAGAGCGCCTCGGCCCTGGACAGGCCGAGGCGTCTGGCCTCCCCGGCGTAGTCCTGGGCGGCTGTCGCCGCCTTGCGTGCCGCCGCGTCGCCCGCGGCGGCGACGAACGTGCCGTTGCGGCCGCGGGTCTCGATGACCCCGTCGGCCTCCAGCGCCCGGTAGGCCTTGGCCACGGTGTTGGCGGCGAGGCCCAGGTCCTCGGCGAGGCCGCGTACGGTCGGGAGCCGGTGGCCGACGGGCAGGGCGCCCGAGCGGGCCTGTTCGGAGAGCTGGGTGCGCAGCTGCTCGTACGGGGCGGTGGCGGAGTCCGGATCAATGGCGATCTTCAGGGTCACGGGCCTGATTCTCCCCCACGGCCGGAAATTCGAAGGCGCCCGGGAGGGTCTCCCGCGTACCGTCCGGCGCATGACCGTGATCGTGCGTGACTTCCGGCCCTCCGACGCGGAGGCATGGGTACGGGTGCGCCGCGCCGCGCTGCCCTACATGGTGACGACCCCGGAGCAGGTCCGGCGCGACCTGGCCGACGCGCATCCCGACAAGCGCTTCCGGCTGCTGGTCGCCGAGGAGGACGGCGAGGTGATCGGCACCGCCCAGGTCGGTATCGCCTACGAGACCCCTGAGCCGGGCCAGGCGTTCTGTAATCCGTACACCCGTCCGGACAGGGTGGGGCGTGGTGCGGGTTCGCTCCTCGTGCGGACCGCCGAGGAGTATCTGGCCGGTGTCGGCGCGGTCGCCGTCCACACCTGGGTGCTCGACGAGCCGTCCCATCGCGCGTTCGCCGAGAAGCGGGGATACGTGGCGAGCCGGCCGGCCCACTTCCTCCATCTCGATCTGGCGAACAGCGCGCTGCCGCCGCTCCAGGAGGTCCCGGCCGGCGTGGAGTTGCTCAGCGCCGCCGACTTCGAGGGCGACCCGCGCCCGCTGTTCGAGGCGGACGCCGAGACGACCTCGGACGAGCCGAGCGACACCCCGACCGAACTGGCCGACTACGAGGACTGGCTGAGGACGACCTGGTCCAGGCCGGGATTCGACCACGGGCTCACTTCCGTCGCGGTGGTGGACGGGGAGGTGGCGGCGTTCAGTGTGGCGGAGACCGACGGCCTGACCCGCTACTGGTCGGGCATGACCGGCACCCGGCGCGCCTTCCGGGGCAGGGGTCTGGCGAAGCTCGCGAAGAACGACTCGCTGCACCGGGCTCGGGCCGCCGGCTTCACGGACGCCTACACCGGCAACGACGCGGCGAACGGCCCGATGCTGGCGATCAACACCTGGTTCGGTTACGAGGTCTGCGCCACGGAGGTACGGCATGTCCGCCGTCTCACCTGAGAAGACCCTGTCCGTCACCCTGGTCAAGGCGGGCCTCACCAAGATCCGGTATCCCGCGGACCTCGTACACGACGACGGCACCCGCGTCACGGTCCGGGCCCCGTGGGCGGCGCCGCACACCCGGGACTTCGGCTTCGTACGGTTCGAGCCGGGCGACGTCCTCACCGAGCACTACTGGCGCGACCGGTGGTTCGCGGTGAAGGAGGTCCGTACCGGCGGCGGGGAGCTCAAGGGCTGGTACTGCGACATCACCAGGCCCGTTGTCCTCCGGGACTCGGAACTTCTGGTCGAGGACCTGGATCTCGACCTGTGGGTGTCGGCGGACGGTGCCTCGGTGCTGCGGCTGGACGAGGACGAGTTCCAGGAGAGCGGCCTGGCCGGCCGGGACCCGGCTGCGGCGGAGGCAGCAGTACGGGCGCTGGACGAGCTGGAGCACCTGGCCCGCACCGGCGGCCTGGCTAAGCTCCTGCGCCGGGATACGTCGGCCACGCCCGGGACAGCCCTTTAGGGCGCCACCAGCTCCACCTCGTATCCCGCCGCGTTCGCCAGGTACGCCGCGTGGTGGCCGCCGCCACCGGCGTGCGGGTGGCGGTCGGGGAAGAGCAGCCGCCAGCCGTGCTCGGGGGCACGGCGCACCAGCGCGTCGAGCGTGTCGCGGTCCCGGACGTGGAACGCCAGGTGGTTGAGGCCGGGGCGCAGCCTGTCGTGCGTGTCACCGGTCAGGTCGGGTGACTCCTCGGCCACCACATAGCTGTCGCCGCGCCGCCAGCTTCGGCCCCTTGCCCAGCGCTGGTACGGCACGTGGCCGAGCTCGCCCAGCAGCCAGCCCCAGTCCGCCTCGGCCGCCGCGAGATCGGGCACCCACAGCTCGATGTGGTGCACCCCGCCGGTGGGGGCGGTCGCCGGCAGCGGGACGGCACGCCGGATCCCGTCCGGTGCGTACGCGACCGGGTCGCCGTCCTCGTGCCAGTGGAGCAGGAAGCGCTCCCCCGCGCGGTAGCCGTCGAGTCCCGCACGGCAGTACGCCACGAGGTCGTCCGGCAGCGAGTCCAGCGGGAACCAGCCGAGCTCGGAGCACTTGTCCGGCTCGGCGTTGCGGGGCGGGCGCTCCGGGTCGTACTCCGCCTCGAAGAACCAGCCGGTCCGCGGGCTGCCGCCGGGACCCCGGTGCTGCATGACCAGGGCCACCCTGAGCTCGTCCGGGTCCAGCACGACGCCGGTCTCCTCGGCGGCCTCCCGGATCATCGCCTCCCGGACGTCCTCGCCGTCCTCCACGTGGCCGGAGGGTGCGTGGAGCAGCCCGTCCGCGTATCCCGTGCCCGCCCGCCGGGCGAGCAGAACGTCGGCGCCCCGGCGCAGCAGCAGGTGGACGTCGACCACCTCCGTGTGCCGGTGGGCGGTCTCGGCGCGGGCCACCAGGGCGTACCGCTCGTCGTCGACCGCCTTGCCCCAGAGCCGGGCGTCGCCGGAGAGCGGCTCGTGGTGGATGCGCTCCGTGTGCGGGGTGAGGAGTCCGGTGAGTCGGGCCGCGGAGAGTCCGACGCCGCCCCACACCCCTTCGATCAGCACGAGCCGCCCGCCGGGTCTCAGCAGGCCGAACCAGCGGCGCAGGGCGGCCACCGGGTCGGGGAGCAGCCACACCACGTGCCGGGCCAGGATCACGTCGAACCGCTGTGTCCCGACGGGTGGGTGGTCCGCGTCGCCGACCAGCACCTCGGCACCGGTCCCGACGAGCTTGGCCCGTGCCTGCTCGGCCATGCGCGGCGACCGGTCGACGGCGGTGACCCGGTGGCCCTGACCGGCGACCAGCAGCGCGAGGCTGCCCGTGCCGCACCCGAGGTCGAGGACCTCCGAGCACGCCACGGGCAGCCAGGTCTCCATCCGCCGGGCCCAGGCGCTGCGCACGACGGGGTCGAGGAGCCCGTGGTCGGGCTCCTCGTCGAACGAGTCGGCGGCGGCGTCCCAGTCGATCGTGGTCATGCGAACGATCCTCTCAGCCGCCACCGACAAACCGTCAGGACCTGATCCGGGCCACCAGCTTCCGTACGAGGCCGGCCCGAACGCCGCTACCGGGAGGTGTCCTGACAGGGGCGGGGCGGACGACGGGCGGCCGGGCCCGCTTTCGCGGGGGCCGGCCCCTCAGGCGTTCCGGATCGCGTCCACCAGTCCGGCCGCCAGGTTCGCCCGCTCCTCCATGGCGTCGATCACCAGGTACTCGTGGTCGGCGTGGGCGCCGCCCCCGACCGCTCCGAGGCCGTCGAGCGTCGGCACCCCCAGGGCGGCCGTGAAGTTGCCGTCGCTGCCGCCGCCGACCGCCCGGCCCTCGATCCCGGGGAGCAGCCGCTCGGCCAGCGCGAAGAGCCCGGCGGACGCCGCCCCGGGCATCGGGGGCCGGCCAACGGATCCCGTGACCTCGATCCGCGCACCGTCAAGACGTGGAGCCAGTGCGGCGAAGGCGGCTTCGACGCGTTCCTTCTCGTCGGCCGATTCGACCCGGACGTCGACGACGACGGTCGCCTCCGCGGGAACGACGTTGTCCAGGGTCCCCGCCGACGCGACGGTCGGGGTGACCGTCGTGCCGATGCCGGGGCGGCCGAGTGCCGCGATGTCCAGCACCTGGTGCGCCGCCTCGATCAGGGCGTTGACCCCGGCCTCCGGTTCGAGCCCCGCGTGCGAGGCCCGGCCCGTGACGAAGACCTGGAACGTGCCGCAGCCCTTGCGGCCGGTCTTCAGCGCACCGCCGTCCGCGGCACCCTCGAACACGAGGACGGCGCCGCACGCGAGGGCGCGTTCCTCGATGAGGGCCCTGGAGGATCGGGAGCCGACCTCCTCGTCGGCGGTCACCAGGATCTCGACGCCCGACAGGTCGTCGAGCGCCGCCAGGCCGTGGACGGCCTGGACCAGACCGCCGAGCATGTCGAACACCCCGGGGCCGGTCGCCCGCCCGTCCCGGACCCTGAACGGGCGGCGCTCAAGGGTGCCGAGCGGGAACACGGTGTCGTGGTGACCGAGGATCAGTACGCGGGGGTCGCCGCCGCCGGACCAGTGGACGTGCGGCCCGGCCTCACTCGCGACGAGGACGGCCCGCCCGCCGAGGCGGCGCTCGATGACAGCGGCGACCGCCGCTCCCGAGGCCGCCAGGGCGTCGGGATCGCGTGAGGGGGACTCGGTCTCCACGAGTGTCCTGAGGTCCTCGATCATCGCGTCCACACTCACTTCGACGGCCTTGCGCATCGTCACTTCTCCCCCGGGTCGGCTGTATCCGCGCCGCCATCCTCCGTCATCGGCCCGGTCCGGGCCCACTCGCACGCACCGCACCCCCCGGCGGGCCGCGCGGACCACCGCACCGGCGGCGTTTCCCGATGCCACTCCTAACCGACCCTTAAGCCCGCCATAACGATCGCCACCCGCGCCTTTCCGCGGCTGGACCGGCCCTTTCCGGCGGCTAGTTTGCTGATCACCGGGACGGGGTCCGTTGTGCCGGTGCCGCAGACGTACGGGGTGCGGCACCGCCGTACGGGCCCCTGTGCCGTGCCCCTCGCAGACGTGTCCGTCGAAGGAGAACCGCCACCATGGCCGTCATCATGACCGCTCGCCGCAGGCTCGCCGGCAGCATCGTCGCGCTCGGCGTCGCGCCGCTCGCCCTGACCGGGCTGTCCGCCGCCCCGGCCGCCGCGCACGGTTCGCTGACCGACCCGGTGAGCCGGGTGTCGGCCTGCTTCGCCGAGGGTCCGGAGAGCCCGGAGTCCGCCGCGTGCCAGGCGGCGGTGGCGGCGGGCGGCACCCAGGCGTTGTACGACTGGAACGGTGTGAACATCGCCAACGCGGCCGGCAAGCACCGTGAGCTGATCCCGGACGGGAAGCTGTGCAGTGCGGGCAACGACAAGTTCAGGGGGCTCGACCTGCCGCGCGCCGACTGGCCGTCCAGCCCGATGGAGGCGGGTGGCCACACCTTCCGGTTCCGGGCGACCGCACCGCACAAGGGCTCGTTCGAGCTGTACCTCACCAAGGCCGGATACGACCCGTCGCAGCCCCTGAAGTGGTCGGACCTCCAGGAGAAGCCGTTCGCCGAGGCCACCGACCCGAAGCTGGTGGACGGGTCGTACGTCTTCGACGGCACCGTCCCGCAGGCGTCGGGGCGGCAGTTGATCTACACCGTCTGGCAGCGGTCGGACTCCCCCGAGGCCTTCTACGCCTGCTCCGACGTGGTCTTCGGCGGTGGGGGAAGCGGCAGCGGTTCCGTCGCCGCCGTCCCGGCCCCGTCCGCGTCCGCCCCGTCCGAGCAGGACATCGACGAGGGCTCCGACAAGTCGTCGGTCGAGCACGGCGGCCACGGTGACGACGACGCCTCCACCGGCGCGGAGGTCACCGAGGCGGCTCCGGCCGACGGGGCTGCGGCCGGTGAGGACGCGGCTGGTGAGGACGCGGCTGGTGAAAACGCGGCGAACGCCCCCGAGCCGAACAGTGCCGCCGTGACCCCGGCCGCGGCGGCGGACGAGAGCCTCGCCGAGACCGGTGGCAGCGGCAGCACCACGTACCTCGCGGTCGGCGGGGCCGCCGCGCTGGCCGTCGGGGCGAGTGCGCTGTTCGCCTCGGTCCGTCGCCGGGCGGTCACCGGCTCCCACCGCGGCTGACCTCGGCCGGCCGTCCGTACACGATCACCGGTACCCCCGTGCGCCCCACCGCGCAGGGGTACCGGCATGTCTCAGCCGATCACCGAGGCGCAGGTGGTCGGGGTGGCGTGCGCCGGGTCGAGGGCGTTCTCGACCTCGTGGAAGGCGATCCGGTCGATGGTCCCGATGGCGACGTGCTCGGACAGGGCGAGCGGGCACAGGTTCTGGAGCAGGACGTTGCGTACGTTCGGCCCGTCCAGGTACTGCGTGCGGTACGGGGTCACGACCTGGTCGTACTTGGTCGCGATGACGGTGTAGCGGACCCCGGGAACGGTGTCCCCGCCCGCGTTGAGCTTCGTGATGAAGGGGGAGCCTGCGATCTGGTCGGCGAGGCCGGGGGTGTTCGTCGTGAGCAGGTCCTCGATGCCGGGGAAGTACGGCAGCAGCTTCGTGAGGCCCAGGAGTGTCGTGCCGTGGTTGTCGGGGGCGATCCCGATCAGGGCGTTCACCTTGTCGGCGCCGCCGAGGAACTTCAGGTAGTAGTGGGGCATCATGCCGCCCTGGGAGTGGCCGACGATGTCGGCCTTCGCGGTTCCGGTGGCGCCGAGCACCTTGTCGACGAACACGTCGAGCTGTTCGGCCGACCTGTCGATCGGGCCCAGTCCGTTGAAGAAGGGCACGCCCGGGAGCTGGCCGTAGTCGAGGGAGAAGACGCAGTAACCCCGGTTGACGAGGTAGGGCGCGAGGACCAGCCAGTTGTCGATCGAGTTCCCGAAGGTTCCGTGGACCAGGACGACCGGGCGCGGGTGGGCCGCGGAGGGCTTGCAGGAGTAGTCGTTCCAGCCTCGGGACGACGCGGTGGCTTCCACGGTGGGGGTGGCCGCGGTCGCCGTCGCCGTGGGGGCGACGAGTGCGGCGACGGCGAGGAGCAGTGCGGCGAGTGTTCGGCGTGCGCGTGGGGTGCGCGAGGCACGGGTCCAGGGCAGCATCGGGTGATCTCCTTGCGGCTCAAGGGAGTTGCGATGTCGGTGCGCCCTGTGGTCCGGACCACAGGTTGAGTTTCTATGTGCTCATGTCAAATTACGCGCGAGTAAGGTGGCGCGGGAAGTTACGCGTCGGTAAAAACTGGGACGGCGGCACACGGGCCGCCGGTCCAGTCCGTCAGTCCGCCAGGGCCGCCGGGCGTACGGCCTCCGGTCCGAAGCGACGGCGGGCGCGGTCCGAGGCCGCTTCGACCGCACGGGCACGGGCGTCGCCGGGTTCCAGGGAGAGCTGGCGGTAGGCACTCCCGGCCGGCAGCAGGTGGTCGGCACGGACGGTGAAGGCCCGGACCCGCGCACGCTGCAGCCCCAGCGAGGCCAGCAGCCCCAGGGCCGCCGTGACGAGGACGGGTGAGTGGTCGGTGGGTTCCGGCAGCACGCGGGTACGCGTAGTGGAGCTGCGGTCGGCGTACCGCACGGTGAGGGTGAGCCTGCCGGCGGTCCGGCTCTCACCGCGCAGGCGCCGGCCGATCTGGTCGGCGAGCCCCAGGACCGCCCGGTGCTGCCGTTCCGGATCGAGGCAGTCCCGCTCCAGGACGAGGTCTGCGGTCATGTGCGCGACGGGCTCCGACGGGGTGACCGGGCGGGGGTCATGGCCGCGGGCGCGCTCGGTCAGCAGCCGGGCCGAGCCGGCTCCGAGAAGTCGCTGCAGGGTCGCCGCGGGTACGTCGGCGACCTGTCCGATGGTGTGCAGCCCGTACCTGTGGAGCGCTTCCGCTGTCGCGCGGCCGACCCCCGGCAGCGCGGTGACCGGGCGCGGATACAGCCACGTGGCGGCCTGCCCGTCGCGGATCCAGGTGGTGTCACCCGGCGCGGAGGCGTCGGCCGCCATGGCGGCCAGCATGCGGTTGCCGGCGAGCCCCGCGCTGCTGTCGATGTCGTAGAGGGCCTTCAGTCTGAGCTTCGTCAACTGGACGACGTCGTAGGGGGACAGGTCGAAGTACCGGAGCGCCGAGGTCAGGTCCAGCTGGACCGCGTCGGGCGGGACGGCCTGGACGTGCGGCGTGACACCAGACATCAGTTCGATTACATCGTCGTACCGGACCTCGCTCGGCAGGGAGTGCAGATGGAGGTGGGCGATGGCGGTGTGCCGCCGGCGCGTGGTCATCCCGCGCTCCCGGGGCTGGTGTGGCCGAACTTCTTCAGGTCGGCCGAACGGGTGCCGGCGGGCTGCAGGTCCGCGTACGGGTGCAGTCGAGCGCCGGTGGTGCCGTTGACCAGGGTCCGCCCCCGCTGTGCGGGGGTCGGGTGCGGACGGCCGGCACCGAGTAGCGCGAGTGCGGCCTCGGGGCCGTCGTCCCGGCGGGCGGCGGCGATCTCGTCCAGGTCCCAGGCCATGGTGCCGACGACGGTGCGTCGGGAGCCGCGCACCTGGACCGTGCCGCGGACCAGCAGGAGTCCGCTGTGGAAGACGGTGTGCGCGCAGGCGGGGTGGGAGTCCTCGAAGAACGCCAGATCGACCAGGCCCGAGCCGTCCTCCAGGGTGACGAAGATGATGCGCTTGCCGCTGGCGATCGGCGGGGTCTGGGTGGAGGCCCGCACTCCGGCGACCAGGACCTGCCGGCCGGCGCGCGCACCGGCCAGGTGGGCCGCGTCCGTCGCGCCGATCTCCCGCAGAAGCCGGTGGTGGTGCTCCATCAGGTGCTTGGTCACGTCGATGCCGAGGGTGCCGAGCTCGGCGCTCAGGGCCTCGCGTCCGGTCATCTCCGGCAGACCGCTCGGCTCCGCCCCGCCGACGGCGTCCGCGTCGAGGGGCAGCTGACCCGCGCCCGCGGACCGGGTGCGGGAGGCCCGGTGGAGTTCGGCGATCTGCAGGAGCAGGTCGCGTCGCGTGAGCCGCCCGTCGTGGAGGGAGGTCAGGGCACCGATCTCCGCCAGACGTTCGGCGACCGGCCTGCTGGGGCGCGCCCGCTGCCAGAAGTCCGACAGCGATCCGTAGGGCTGTCCCGCCTCGATCCGGGCGCACTCGTCCTCGCTGATCCCGCGTACCGCGGACAGGGCGAGCCGCACGCCCCACTGCTCGCCGTCGGCCTTCTCCACGGTGTGCTTCACCTTCGAGCGGTTGATGTCGACGGACAGGACGGAGACGCCGCGGCGGCGGGCGTCGGCGACCAGGACGCGCTTGGGCCACATACCGGGATCGTGTTCGAGCAGGCCCGCCAGCAGGAACGCCGGGTGATGCGCCTTGAGCCAGGCGCTCTGCAGGGCGGGTACGGCGAAGGCGACCGCGTGCGCCCGGCAGAATCCGTACGCGCCGAAGGCCTCGACGGTCTTCCACACCTCGTCCCGGACCTGTGTGCTGTAGCCGTTGGCGCGCGCCTGTTCGTGGAACCAGTTCCTGATCCTCGGCAGCCGGTTCCTGTCGCCGAGCGCCCGGCGGGCGATCTCGGCGAGTGCGCGGTCGCAGCCGGTCATCACGGACAGCGTCTCGATGATCTGCTCGTGCCAGATGGTCACGCCGTAGGTGTCGGCGAGCACCGGCTCCAGGTCCGGGTGGGCGTAGGACGGTGTGCCGCCGTGGCGGGCGGCGATGTACCGCTCGGGCATGCCGCCGGCGACCGGACCGGGACGGAAGAGGCTGATGTCGGCGATGACGTCCTGCGGGTCGCGCGGCTGCAGCCGGGACAGCAGGTCCTGCTGGCCGGGCGACTCGAGCTGGAACAGCCCCAGGGTCTGGCTCTCCTGGATGAGCTTGAACGCGAAGACGTCGTCGAGCGGCACCTGCTGGGGGTCGTCCAGTTCGATACGGTTGCCGGTCGTCCGTTCGATCTCGGTGACCGCGTGAGCCATCGAGGACAGCATCCGGACACCCAGGACGTCCAGCTTGATGTTGCCCAGCGCCTCGATCTCCTCCTTCGCCGCCATCGCCATGGGGTAGTCGCCCTGCGGAGTGGGCTGCACCGGCAACCGGTCCAGGAGGGTCGCGTCACTGATGACCACTCCGCAGGGGTGCATGGCCATGCCGTGGACCAGTGAGTCGAGACCTTCGGCGAGCTCCCACAACGGGCCGTACCGGTGTGCCTCGGCCGCCAGCCCCCGCAGTTCCGGCAGCTCGCCGAGCGCACCGGTGATGTCCGAGGCACGCAGGTGCGGGAAGCTCTTGGCGATCCGGTCGATGTCGGCGGGCGCGATCCCGAGGGCGAGGCCGGTGTCGCGCAGGGCACGGCGGGCCCGGTAGGTCTCGGGCATCGCGGTGACAGCCACCCGTTCCTTGCCGAAGCGTTCGAAGATCGTGTCGTAGCACTCCAGCCGCCTGGCGGACTCCACATCGATGTCGATGTCGGGCAGCGACCTGCGGCGCACGCTGAGGAAGCGTTCGAACAGCAGGTGGTGGTCGAGCGGGTTGGCGGTGGCGATGCCGAGGGCGTGGCAGACCAGCGACCCGGCACCCGAGCCCCGGGCCGCGACACGGATGCCCTTGGCCCGGATGTCGGCCACGACCTGTCCGACGGCGAGGAAGTACGGGTCGTAGCCCAGCTCGGAGATCACGGCGAGTTCCTCGTCCAGCCGGTCGAGCGCCACGCGGTCGCGTTCGAGGCCCCTGCGGGCCATACCGGCCTCGCACTGCTCACGCAGCAGGTGCGCGGCCCCTCCGGTCCCGGGGCCGGCGCCGAAGAGCGCGGGTTCCGGGAAGTGCGGTGTGCCCAGCCCGAGGTCCGCCCGCGGATCGACGGCGCACGCGGCCGCCGTGGCGGCGGTGTCCGCCATCAGGCGGCGTGCCCGCCGGACATCCGTTCCGGCGCAGTCGGAGATCATCCGTGCGACGGCTTCCATCGCCCGCCGGTCCTTGAGCCAGCGCTCTCCGGTGTCCAGGCGGCGCCGGTCGATCGGCCGCAGCAGCCTCGCGGCATCCAGGACATCAGCGATCCGGTGCTGATCGGGGTCGGCGTAGCGGACGGCGTTGGAGAGCACCGCGGTGGTACGGGTGCGGTCGGCCAGCGCCAGCGTCCGGGCGGCCAGACGTAGCGACCCGGGCCCCGTGCTGAAACGTTTCTGCGCGACAGCTTCCAGCCGGACTCCGGCCCCGAAGATCTCCAGCCACGGCGCCAGCAGCTTCATCGCGACGTCCTCGCGACCGGCCGCCAGGGCCCGCACCGGCTCCGAGAGCGGTCCGAGCAGCACGGTCAGGCCGGGGCCGCCGTACTCGCGCAACACCTCCCACGGCACCACCGGCGACGTACCGGACAGGGCGCCGGCATGGGCGGCCGACGTGATGCGGCACAGTCGCGCCCATCCCGCCCGGTTCTGCGCCAGCAGCACGAACCGCAGCGGCGGCTCGACCACGTGTGCGCCACCGCGCGCCGGGGTGCGGGGCCGCCGGCCGGGCGGCGGGGGCGCGAGGGCTTCCACCGCCAGGTCCACGCCGAAGACCGGCCGTACCCCGGATTCCGCACACGCCTGCGCGAACCGCACGGTGCCGGTGACCGTGTCCCGGTCGGTGAGCGCGAGCGACTCCATGCCGCGCTCGGCCGCCCGCCGCACGAGCTGCTCGGGATGGGCGGCGCCGTAACGGACGGAGTAGCCGGACGCGACATGCAGATGCGCGAAGCCCGCCATGCCACACCTCCATCCCACCATCCCTTTTCGGCCATACACCCAATATGTCTATCGTACGTCCGTTCGATTACTGTAACCCCATCCACCCTGGTCAGCGATCCGCATTCGAACACAGGATCGATAACTTGATGGAATGAGCGGTGGCCGGAACAGGCGCCACCCCGTCACCTCGTCATGCGGGCAGAGCAGTTGGGGGATTCGCCGGCACGGCGCTCGCCCGGCCATCGTCGTTCAGCGAGTCGCGGCGGCCCGAGCGACCGGAGAAGCCGGAACGGTAACGGTTCGCAGCAGGGACGGCACACACCGTGACGGATCAAGGGCAAGACTGGCTCAACAGGGCATGGCGGGGCTGGGCTGGGCTGCCGGCGGGGCCGACAGGGCTTACCGCGCGCCTTCCCCGCCCGGCCACGCGCGGGGAAGGTCTCCGTGACCACGGCGTCCCGTACCGTCACCGACGCACAAGCCGTACGCGCGCCGGCGGGTCACCGGCCGCCCCGTCCGGCTCTGTACGGCTTCGCGCGACTCCGTCCGGATCATCCGTTTGCCCGTCCGGAGGGCACGCATCAGCTGTCGGCGTGCCGGTCGATCCAGGCGAGGGCCGCCGCGCGTTCGGCCTCGGTCGGCACGGGCTTCAGCTGGTCCGGGTGACATATGAGGTAGTGCTCGCGGGCGGTCCGCAGACCGATCGCGCGGGCTTCGGAGGAGAGGCCGGGGTGCTCGGCGACCTCCAGGGCGCGCTGCCACCAGCTCCGGCTGCGGAGGTCGGCGGAGTAGTGCCACAGCGGCTGCCCGGGGTCGGCCACGCCGATCAGCACGCGGTGCAGGACATGGGCGCTGATGCCGGGGGTTCCGAGCAGCCGGTCGGCGACGAGCAGCGGGTGCTCCCCGTCGAGGCGGGCCCGGAGCAGCACCCAGGTCATCAGCTGGCCCACGTCGTGGGCCGGGGAGGTGACGAAGTCCCACAGCTCGGCGGCCTTGGCCTCGTCGGGGGCGCCGAGGTGGGTGAGGAGCCGCAGCTCGTTCTTCCAGACCGGCCGGGCCCCGTTCCACCAGGAGGTCAGCTTTCCCGCGGCCGGATGGTCCAGGGCGAGGGCGAGGCAGGTCACGGTGACGAGCGGGTGACGCCATTCGACGTACGTCGTCCGGTACTTCTTGGTGAGGTCCTTCAGCCTGCGTGGCAGCAGCGCGTCGACATCGGACTCCGTGGCCAGGCCGTGGGCCAGGAGGAGTTCGAGGCAGAAACCGAGCCCCTGCAGATCGGTCTCCGGGTCGGCCACCCGGGCTCTCAGCCAGTGCGCGTCGGCGTCGGTGAGGGTCCGGTACCGGTGCCACACATCGCACAGCCTGCCCTCGTAGGCGGTGAGATCGGGTCCGGTGCCGGACAGGAGTTCACCCCGGGCCGCCTCGTAACGGTCCACGGCGGCCAGCATGTCGTCGGGTCCGGTGCCGGGGAGCACGGTGCGACCGGGACGGAGCGCCTCCTGCCGCACGAGGTCCAGCTGATCGTCGGCCCCGTCCGCGGCGAGGACGCGCAGGGCACGGGGCAGCTGTTCGTCGGTGCTGAGACGGACCGCCGCGAGGGCGGCGTAGGACTGACCGGTACGGTGATCCGCCCCCGTCCGGCGGCGCCAGTCGCCTGTGACGGCTCCGATCAGCGCCTGGTACAGCCCGCGCAGTGAGGACTCCGGCAGGTCGTGCGCGGCCACTTCCGCCGCGAGGGCGGCCGCGGCCCGCACCGCGTCGGGTTCGCGGAGCGACCGGTGGAGCGTCAGCCAGGCGTGGACCGTGTCGCGGTCGCCGGTGAGCGCGATCCCCCGCACGACGGCCAGGCTCCGCTCGGACGGCACCCGGGAAAGGACGGCTGCTGCCGGGGGGCCGAGGACGGCGACGATCTCCCACGCCTCGTCCAGGCCATGGCGCAGCAGCGCGTGGAGCAGCTCCCGCCAGGCGCCCCACTCCGCGAGCCGCCCTTCGTACTCCTCCCGCCAGGCACGCAGCAGCCGCCCCGTCTCGTCGGACGTGAGCCCGTCCCGCCGCTCCAACGAGACCGCGAAACGGGTCGCGTCAAGGAGGCCCAGAGGGCCCTGCAGCCGCTCGTGGAGCCACGCGGCTTCTACGGGGGACAGTGGCCTGTACCGGAGGAACGGCCCCGTGCGGTCCACCGGTTCGTCGAGCGCGTCGAGGAACTGGCGTACGCCGTCGGGGTCCGCGGGGTCGGGCAGACCGGCGTCGTCCCGATGGGTGATCCGGTCCAGCCGGAAGGCGCCCTGCGGTCCGCCGTCGACGATCCGGAATCCGGCAGGCCCCTCGCCGAGCCCGGCGGCGACGGCGGCATGGTCGCCGCCCCAGTGCAGCAGCAGCTCGCCCGTCAGGGCACCCGAGCGGTCGAAGGACCGCTGATGGGACTGCCGGTGCCAGTACGCGAAGGAGACGGCACCGGTGAGCCCCCGTGCCGCGATGAGCTCGGCGGCGTCCTCGTGGCCGTCGGACTGGGTGTAGCGGCTGCGGTTCGGCGGCGGAAGCACCAGGAACCCGTCCCGGCCGAGCCCCTGCCACCATCGTGTGACCACGGCGAGGTCCGAACCACTCCGCTGCGCGCGGCGACCGGCCGGGGCGGCGACTGGGCTGTTCACGTGCTGCCCCCTGGGCTTTTCGGGATCCGTCACGGACGGTCCTCCCGTCCGTGATTCACCCTGCCACAGGACACTGACACCCCGGATTCCGCCCGGTGTTCAGTCGAGGCCGGGCCACCCCCTACCCCGCATCCGCCATTCGGCCCCGCCCCACCTGCGTGAGGGGCCTCCCGCCCGGACCGTGGGGGCATGACTTTCGCCCGCGAAGTGAAGAACGCCGTCACCCCACGGGCCGCCCTGCTCGTCATCGGTGTGCTCGGGCTGCAGCTGCTGTTCATCGCGTCCTACGTCGGGGCGCTGCACAGGCCCGACCCGACCGACGTCCCCTTCGGGGTCGTGGCCCCCCGGCAGGTGTCCGCCCAGCTCGTCACCCAGCTGGGAGAGCTTCCCGGCGGTCCGCTGGACACGCGAGCGGTCGACGGTGCGGCCGAGGCCCGCGAGCAGATCATGGACCGCGACCTCGACGGCGCCCTGATCGTCAGCCCCGAGGGAACCACCGACACCCTGCTCGTCGCCTCAGGCGGCGGCACCGCGCTGGCCAACTCCCTGACCCGGATCATCACGAAGACGGAGGCGTCCCAGCAGCGCACGGTGCGGACCGTGGACGTGGCCCCGGCGTCGGCGCAGGACTTCGACGGCCTCTCGTCGTTCTACCTGGTCGTGGGCTGGTGCGTCGGCGGCTACCTCTGCGCCTCGATCCTGGCCATCAGCGCGGGTTCCAGGCCCGCCAACCGGCAGCGCGCGCTGATCCGCACCGGTGTCATGGCTCTGTACTCGATCGCGGGCGGGATCGGCGGCGCGGTCATCGTCGGACCGGTCCTCGGCGCGCTGCCGGGCAGCGTGTGGGGGCTGTCCGGACTGGGCGCCCTGGTCGTCTTCGCGGTCGGCATGATCACGCTCGCCCTGGAGGCGCTCACCGGCATCGTCGGTATCGGCCTGGCCGTGCTGATCGTCGTGATCGCGGGCAACCCGAGCGCCGGCGGCGCCTTCCCGCTCCCGATGCTGCCGGACTTCTGGCGGGCGATCGGCCCCGCCCTGCCACCGGGCGCGGGCACCTGGGTGGCCCGCTCGATCGCGTACTTCAAGGGCAACGCGGTCACCGGACCGCTGCTGGTGCTCTCCGCCTGGGCGGTCGCCGGTACCGCCGTAACCCTGCTGTCCGCGATGCGGCGGAAGCCGGACGCGGCCACGGAAGCGGCGAAGGGCCAAGGCGGCTCGAACCTCGCCTGAGGCGACGGGCCGTCATCCCGTCATGCGCGGAGCGGCTGGAGAACCCCCCGGCGCTGAAGCTCCTCGACATGTTCGGCGGCACGCCGCGGCGCGTCCCCACCTCGCACCAGGACACCTGCCTCGATAGCGCGCCGGGCGGCGGATTCCGTGAGGTTCGCGCTGCCCAGGAAGAGGACGCGGCGGTCGGCGACGACCTCGACCGTTCCGCTGACCGGGTAGAGGCCGAGCGGCCAGATCAGATGGGGATGAGTGCTCGTACCGGCGTCGAGCACGGGGAAGCAGCTCGTCTCCTCGTGGCGCCCGTAGTTGAGATAGCCGCCTTGGTGACGCCAGAAGTCCAGGGTCGTGGTCACCCCGGCCGATGCCTCCGGCCAGTGTTCCTGCAACTGGCTGAGAACCCCGCCCTGATCCAGCCCGGAGGATATGAAGGGCACACTCCGTGTATGCCTGGGCGGCCGGCACCCCCTGACCTGCACAGACCGCCTCCTCATGGGCTTTCGCTCATCGTGCGCGCGGGGGCATGAGACTTCGGTAGTTGCGCCGGGGAGCCACGCAATGCAGGTCGTTGCTCGGAATCGGAGCCGCCCCGGCGGCAGCCCAGGCTCGCGAGCGCCAGATCCGGCCTCCACTCCACGATTCAAGCCACCCGCCCCTCCACTCCGGGCAGACCTCATATCCATCACCCGACAGGCACGCCAACTCTTGGCGTCGAGTCGACGCAGCATCTAGGCATGACAGGTACATGGCGGCATCCTGGCACGGCCCGTGCGACCCGCGACGCACGGACACCACAGCTCCCCCACATCTCTAGAAGGGTTGCTCATGCGTCGTCGCCTCGCCACGCTGCTCGCCGCAGTCGGTCTGTCACTCCCGCTCGCGGTCATCCCCGCCGCATCCGCTTCGGCCGCCCCTGCGGACAAGCCCCAGGTGCTCAGCTCCTGGACCCAGACGAGCGCCTCCAGTTACAACGCCTGGAAGGCCGCCCGCAACAACCAGAGCGCCTGGGCCGCGTACGGCTTCAACTGGACGACGGACTACTGCAGCACCTCCCCCGACAACCCGTTCGGCTTCCCCTTCCAAACCGCCTGCGCCCGCCACGACTTCGGCTACCGGAACTACAAAGCCGCCGGCACGTTCTCCGCCAACAAGGCCCGCATCGACTCCGCCTTCTATTCGGACCTCAAACGCGTATGTGCGGCCTACTCCGGCGCAACGCTGAGTTCATGCAACGCCACAGCCTGGACGTACTACCACGCCGTGGACATCTTCGGCGTCGCACCGGCTACGGCGGGCTCCAGCAGATCACCTCAAGCTGCCTGACCGTCGCCGATCCGGGGCTCGGGTTGCGCATTGCAGCCCGAGCCACGTGGGAAGCGACCGGGTCTCGCCCAAGTTGCAGGAGATCCGGTTGCGGCTCGACGGCCTGCCGACTGCCATGGACCAGAACCAGTGGCTGCTGTCGAACTCCGACGCGGAGCGTCGGGGATGGATACGCGCCAACAGCGAGCACATCAGGGATGCCGCCGCCTATACCGGCCTGCCGGCAGACATGATCGCGGGAATAGCCTGGCAAGAGGTACAAGGTGATCCGAAATGGTTCGACGACGTAAGTGACCAGTACCGACAAAATCAGCACGAGGTGTGGCCCGAGTTCCAGTGGGTGGCCGAGAAGGTCGGGCTTGACGGTGAAGCGGATCAGACCTCCATGGGGCCCATCGCGATTCAGATCCGCAGATCGGCAGAGGTTCTCGGATATGACCCGGAGAACATGACACAGGCCCAGCGCGACGAGGTGGAGAGGGCTACTCAGGATCCGGCGACCAACGTCTACATCGCGTCGGAATACCTCGTCCAGCTCAAAGCAGATAGTACGTTCGCCGATGTGCCGGCGGACCGGATGACTCCCGCGCAGTACCAGGAACTCGCCGCCCGGTACAACGGCGGCCCGTACTGGCAGACAGGCGACGCCCAGGCGTACGGCCGCGGCTTCACTTACAAGCTCGATGAAGCAAGGCAGGCTTTGGGTGACTGAGCAGAACACGACGAGTCAAACGAGAAGGTCTCCGGGGAGGGTGGTCGCGACAGCTCTGTGCGCCGTCCTCCTTCTGGTACTGCACACCATCGGCAGCTTTTTCGTACTGAACGCCCTGCTCGCCGAACCCCAAGGGCCGTGGGACACCGGCATCACCGACACTGCGCGGGCCATGGCTGTCTTCGCCCTGGTGACCGAGCTGCTGGCCGCTGCGGTAACGGCCGCCTTCGTCGCACTGGTGGGCCTTCGGCGTTGGTGGTACGCGATCCCCGTGGCTCTGATCCTGACGGCGATCGGGCGGATGGTGTTCGCACCGGCTCCGTGACGGGCTGTGAGCTCCTAGCGGGACCATTTCACAGGTCGATGTCGCCTCCGTCGGCTCTCGGCGCAAGGCGTGGCGGCAGCTCCCTCGGTGGGTTCGCGTAGGCGGCATAGGCCCGCTCCTGTTCACGCCGCCAGACCTTCAGCAGCGCCTCCTCGGTCCGCGGCACAGCCAGCCCGGCGGCTTTGAGGATGTCCCGGAAGAATGTGACGGGCCCCCCATCGACCCCCAGGACAACTGCCGAAAGCATGGGTACGTCGTGCGGAATGTTGCCGTCCAATGCTTCCATGCGCTGTTGCAGGTCGGCGCGTGCCCGGCCTCCATCAAGGAGAGGCGCCGGGATGGAGGTTCTCTGTGCCGCAACGGTGACGAGCCGCCTGGCAAGCTTGTCCACAGGCCCCTCGGCCGGGGGCTTCGGCTGCTCCACACGCTGTATCGGGGCTGCGGATGCGGGCTCGGCATTGCGCCGCCGCTCCGCCCTGTACGGTGCCAAGTGCTGCTCCAGGACAGGATCCCCTTCTGCCCTTCGGAGTGCACCCTCCAGGAGGCCGACGACGTGTTCGGGGGTCTGAGTCGCTAGCTTCCTCCGCTCCTGCTGGGGCAGGTCTTCACCGTCCTGGTATGCGAGCCAGGCATGCGCGCCGCTGACGACCTCGCTCGCCACCTTCCGGGCCGCCTTGCCCAAATCCGGTACCAATTGCTCCAGTTGCGCCGTGAGCACGCGCACCCGCCGGACGCTGCCGGTGTCCCTGATCACGCTGGTCCCCCCGCGTCTGACCGCGGTCCGAGGGCGCAGCCCGGTGAGCGCATGGTCGCGCCGCTGCGGCACGGCCGGGCGCTCCGGCCGGAGCTCGTGCCTCGGTGGCATCGACCGCGCGGGCGTGCCGTGAGCAGCGAAAGCCCGGTCGGTCTCCACGGCAGCCCAGCGCCTGATGTGCGAGGAAGCCTCGGCATGAGGTACGCCGAGTCCCGAGAGCACCTCCGAAAGGTCCGGCAGCGGAGCGCCGTCCTGCCGGATCAGTGCGGACAGCACGGGTACGTGCTCACGCAGCGGCCTGTCCACGTCCACGAGGAGGGCGGTCCTGTCGCCGGCCGCGTACGTGGCGAGTTCGGGGCCGACGGTCCGGACGAGCGTCTCCCATGTGGCAGTGGAACGCAGGCGTGCACGTTGCGCAAGGGCGTCCCGGAGCGCAGTCACCAGATCGGGGCGGGCAAGGGGACCCCGAGTCACGGGTACCGCCTCCGGGGGCTTCGAAGGCGCCGTGCGGGTGGAAGGCACCACAGCGTCGTCCGCTCCCGCCCTCGTCGTTCGAGGTTCGGGGACCGGGGTGACCCTCTGTTCGGCGCGGTCTCCGGGCGGCGGAGTCCATAGGCCCGTCCTCTGGGCGTCGTGCGCGTTGAGACGTACATAGCGGTTCGCCTCGAGGGCCCAGTCCCCGCCACTCTCGTGCAAGAGGATACGAGCACCCTCGGACGCACGGTAGACATGATCGGGCGGGGGCGCATCGGTGTCGCCCGGGAGTGAGATCACCGTACGGACGACAGGGCTGTCCACCGGCTTTACGTCCGCGGTGAAAAGCTGTCGGCCTTTGGTGGAGAACGGCGAAGCCTCGTGTGTCGTGGCCTCGGGGACGAGCGCGAACACCACCCCTCCCTGTACCGGGAAGGCGATCGGCATGGGTTGCGGGCGCGTCAGTCGGATCTCCTCGACACGTGGCGTGACAATGCCGGACGGCGTCAACGCGCAGTCTTCGAGCGGGGTCCAGGCGACGGTGCGGTCGCGCGCCTCGGCGCCGATGTGAACTCGCCGTTCACCGCCGACCGTTTCGCAGCGAACGCGCAGGCAATAGCCGTGGCGGCTGACGATCTGCTGGGTGACCGGTCCGTCGGAGGCGAGGACCCAGTCGACGTCGCTGCCATCGGCGGCAAGTTCGTCGGCCGCACGGCGCCATGCCCGGTATTCGAAGGTGCTGAGCTGGAAGCGCAACCTGCGGCGGCTGCCGGCGAGGTGCACGTCCACCGCGTCTCCGGGGCCGGTTCCGAGATCGCGGGTCCGCACCTCGCCGCGTAGCTTCCGTTTGTCCAGCAGGCGCCGCACACCTTGCTTGATGAACAAGTGGTCCGCACTGGACTCGCCGTTGGCTGTGCGGCTGCAGGTGGGGGCGCTGGGGTGATGCGCGAAGTGGCACACCTTGTTGGTGTACCGGCGGTCGCTCAACTCACCGCCGCATCCGTCGAGCTGAAGCCCGCACCAGTACGTGTGGGTGGGGTGAGCCTTGCGCCAGAAGTCCAGCTCATGAGGATCCATCGGCAGGATGACTGGCAGATCGGAGTTCTTGTCACCGATCACGGCAGTCTGAACAAGTCGGTAGTCCAGCAAGGTGGCCCCTCCCCCTCAAGAAGACCCCCACAAGCATGTCAGTCGTTGACTGAGTTCACAAGGCACGCGTGGAAATCACCTCCGCCCAGACCGTCTTGGTGTGGGTGTCACGAACTGTGCAGCCCCAGCGGTCCGCGTACGCGTCGACGATGAGGAGCCCGCGTCCTGCGGTGACATCAGCGAGGGCGGGTGACAGGTTCGGCAGGAGGCGCTCGGGGCGGGCGTCCGTCACTTCGATGCGCACGGCGTGAGGCAGGAGCCCGAGAGCCAGGCGGAAGTCACGGCCGGGCAGGCGACCGTGGGTGATCGCGTTGGCGGCCAGTTCGGCCGTGACCAGGGCGACCGTCCGGGCGGTGCCGGAGTCGTATGCGATCCCCCACGCGGCCAGCTGCTGTTCGGCCAGCCGCCGCGCGAGGCGGGCTCCGCGCGGGGTGCTGCTGAGGCGGATGACGAACTCGGCCGGCTCGGCGCGGAGTCCGGCGGCGACGCTTCTCGATGACATGCGGCCACCGTGCCGCCGCACCCTCGGTGTCGGCCAGGGCGCTCCGCCGTACCACGGCGCACGGTACGGCCGTTGTACGGGCACCGCGGTACGGCAATCGGCAAGTGGCGGACGATCGATGCGGCGTCGTCTCGCCGCTTGTCGCGCGCGGGTTCGTCAGTTGTCGATGCCCAGATCAGCACGCATCGACTGCTTCAGTGCCCCAAGGTGGGGCCAGACCTGCTCATGGAACGCATCCTCCAGGGCCGCCAGCTCCTCGGCGTATGTGGAGGGTTCAGCTCCGTACTTCCTGAGCGTGCCGTACGCGGTGTTCAAAGCCGTCTTGGCCGCGCTGGCGGCACGCAGCACCGCGTCCGGGAAGACCATCTGGGACTCCGCATAACTGTCCCGAAAGCCCAGTCGGGCCACTTCCAAGTTGTTCAGCGCCGCATCGACGTCCTGCCTGCCTCGCAGCGCATGCACGTAGTTGGTCATTTCCGTCACGTACTGGCGTGAGGCGGTGTTCAGTGCGATGTAACAGGTGCGCCGCCGTTCAAGGCTCTCGCCCTGCCACTGCCTGGCCTGCTCCGCCTGGAGCAGCGCCTCGGCGTGACCGCGCTCCTCGCGCCGTTGCTCGGCGGCGGCCTGGAGTTCCATGCGCTTGGTGCGGTCCGCACGGTTCTGCGTCAGCAGCGCGGCTCCCAGCGTTCCCGCTACGCCCACGACGGCGATCAGCAGACCTACCCAGTTGGAACCCATGATCATGCCCCCTTCGTGAGGTCGAAAGACCTCACCCCCACGGCAGGTACTCCCTCCCGTGCGCCTCTACGAAACCCCCGGGGCCTCACCAGTACACCGCCGGGGTTCCGTCCTCTGCCGCATCGTTTTCCCGCCTCGCATTCTGGCAGGCCTACTTCACGCTGGTCCGCAGCTCACGTGCTTCAAGAGCAGCTACAGCGGGACGAGTGCACGGCGTTCGCTTCGCTCGCACGGAGGCTACGAACCGAAGGGGGCTCCCGGCGCTCGGAATGCCGAGGCCCGGCTGATGCGCCGATGCGCTCCATCGGCAATCCAGTTGACCCGCCGTGCCGATGACGGGCCTGTCCTGCTCAAGTCGAAGCTGACCGCAACGTAGGGGTGTCGCCCGATTCGCCAGATGCTGTAAGAACACGTTATGTATTTATGCCCGCACTGTGCGCAACCCGTCAGGCGTACCCGCTCGGGTCGCGTGGCACGTCACCTCCTGACCGTGTACAGCGACCTCCGGTGCAAGGGGGAAGGTGCACGGCCCGTGCGCGGTGCAGGTGGCAAGACCTCCGAGGACATAGCCGCAGACCGGACAGAGGCGACCCACGAGCTTCCCGCTCCGAAGTGGCTTCCCCCCTGGCAGCAGCGGCACCTGGCCTCACTTGCCCTCCCGGCCTCGGGGGACGTGCGGATCTGGCTGCCCTACACGACATCCCTGGGACACCGCGCCGCGATCGGCACCATGATGCCGACGGCGACCAAACCCCTGTGGGACGGGCAACGCGGCTGTTGGACAGCGCCGAAGGGCCACTTCCTGACGCTTTCCAACAAGCTTCTGAAGCGTCACAGGCATCTGATCCTTGGCCGCCAGTACAGGCCGGGTGAGCGGTGCAACGCCCGCTGCAAGAATGCCGAAGGGCCGTACTGCACCTGCTCGTGCCGGGCGAAATACCACAGTCGCGGGCGGTGGATGGAGAACTTCGTCACGGTCAACGAGTTCGGCACCAACTATCGGAACGAGTCGTGGCACTGGCTTGTGGCCACCTCGGCCCGCTGACGACAGACCGGG
Organism: Streptomyces sp. NPDC058637; assembly: GCF_042717325.1. Classification (NCBI taxonomy): domain Bacteria; kingdom Bacillati; phylum Actinomycetota; class Actinomycetes; order Kitasatosporales; family Streptomycetaceae; genus Streptomyces; species Streptomyces sp. NPDC058637. The sequence continues at coordinate 171,402 of NZ_JBHXRD010000008.1, forward strand.
CCGCCGCGGCCGGCCACAGTGACCGCCGAGGGTGTGCGGCGTACGCCGCACGAGGGCTTGTACGGGCGTTGTGCGGGTCCGGGGCCGTGACGCGGGACAGTTTCTGCTGTTGAACCATGTCCAGTCGCAGTGGGGTGACGGGAAGGGCGTGAGAGCAGTGCGGGAGCCGCGGGACGGACACGCGACGAAAGCGAAGGCGAGGGAGGACGGCGAGCTGCCAGGGGTGTGGGTGGCGTACGGCACGCTCCTCCAGCACCTGCGCAAGCGGGCGGGGTTGAACCAGCAGGGGCTGGGAGAGGCCCTCGGGTACTCGCTGGAACAGGTCGCGTCGGTCGAGCAGGGGCGGCGGCCCGCGAAGGAGACGTTCACGGTCGCGGCGGAGCGGGTGCTGGGGGCGGGGGGTGTCCTGGACGCGCTCCAGGGAGAGGTGGACCGGGCGAAGCTCCCGCGCTTCTTTCGCAACTTCGCGCTCATCGAGGCGGAGGTACTGAGCCGCTTCTCGTACGACCCGTTGCTGGTGCCGGGGCTGTTGCAGACGGAGGCGTACGCGAGGGCGGTGTTCGCCGGCCATTGTCCACCGTTCGGCGAGGAGGTCATCGACCAGCACACAGAGGCGCGACTGGGGCGTCAGAGGTTGCTGACGCGGGACCCCTTGGCGGAGCTGTCGTTCATCATCGGGGAGGAGGCGTTGCGGAACCCGGTGGGTGGGGCCGAAGTGATGCGGGGCCAGTTGGAACACCTGATGCAGGTGGGCAGGTTGCGCAACGTGGAGGCTCAGGTGATGCCTGCCGGCGGCGGCTTCCATACCGGCCTGGACGGCCCGTTCGTCCTGGTCGAGACGAGTGAGCTACGACGCCTCGGGTACATCGAGTCCCAGGAGATCGGGTGCATCGTCAGCGATCCGGCAGACATCAGCGGCTTCGGGTTGCGATATGGCAAGCTGCGATCGCAGGCCCTGAACGCCCAGGAGTCTGCGCGGCTCATCGAACAGCTGGTGGGAGAGACATGAGCGTGGAGCAGGTATCCGGAAACGCGCACGAGCTGCACTGGCACAAGAGCAGCTACAGCGGATCGGGCGGCGGCGACTGCGTGGAGGTGGCTGTCGGCCGCGCGGCGATCTACGTGCGGGACTCGAAGGTCGTCGGCGGCGGGCCCTCACTGCGGGTCGGCCGTGGCGAGTGGGCGGCGTTCCTCTCCCTCGCTCGGGGATAGCGCGCGACGCGGCTTCCTGAACGGGGCCGACGGGCTCGCCCGCATCACGTGAAGTGACCGCGGCCGGGCCCCTCGTCATGAGGGACAGCATTACGCCCGGGACCAGATGCGCCGAAAGTCCCCGGCCTCCACATCTTCCGCACGACGAACCCACCCTCCGCCCTGTGAACAAAGTCAACGAACGTAGTAGCCTGCCCTGACTGAGGCCGCTGGGACGCCGACCCGCCCGGCCCGCCAAGGACCCGGGGACCCTCGAATGCGTACAGCCAACTCCGTGCCGGTCAGTCTCGCCGAGATCGCCCGGATCGCGGGTGTGGGGCGTGCGGCGGTCAGCAACTGGCGCCGGCGCCACGACTCGTTCCCGTCCCGCATCGGCGGTACGGATGTGAGCCCCCAGTTCTCGCTGTCCGAGGTCGAACACTGGCTGCGCGACAACGGCAAGCTGCACGACGTCACCGGCCGCGAATTCCTGTGGCCCCGGTTCGAAGCGCTGGGCAGCAGGGACGAATCGGGACTCGCCGTGGCCGAGGCCGCCCGCCGGATGCGCTCCCCGCGGGCCCGTTCCCATGACTCGGACCTCTCCGAGGAGGCGCGGGACCTGGCGGGTGAGGCGGCGCGGCTGGGGCGGAGCGAAGGGCCGCGCGAGATGTTCGAGTTCCTGTTGCGGCGGTGGCTGGACACCCACGTCCGCCAACTCAGCACCACACCCACCCGGCTGGCCTCCCTCATGGCCCGGATCGCGCTCGGCGCACGGCTCGGCGAGGGCGCCGGCGGCCTCACGGTCTTCGATCCCGCGTGCGGCACGGGGCATCTGGCCCAGGCTGCGGCGCAGGAGTACGCCGGTCCGGGCCTGGCGCTCCTGGGATGCGAACGCGATCCGGCGCTCGCCGCCCTCGCCGCGGCCCGCCTCGGCTTCGCCACCGAGGGCCGGACCGACGTGCGTACGGAGATCGCCACCGCCGACGCCCTGCGCGCCGATCCGTATCCGGGGCTGAAGGCCGACATCGCACTGTGCAACCCACCGTTCAACGAACGCGACTGGGGTTACGAGGAACTGGCCACCGACCGGCGCTGGACCCACGGACTGCCGCCCCGCACCGAACCGGAGCTGGCCTGGGTCCAGCACCTGCTGACCCATCTGCGGCCCGGCGGAACCGCCGTGGTGGTCCTCCCGCCGGCCGTCGCGTCACGCAAGGCGGGCCGCCGCATCCGGGGCTCCCTGCTGCGTACGGGAATACTGCGGGCGGTCGTGGCGCTGCCGCCGGGCTGCGCGCAGCCGCACAGCGTCTCACTCCAGCTGTGGGTCCTGCGGGCCGCCCCCGACGGACCCGGCTCAGCGGCCTCGGGCGCCCAGGACGCCCTCCTGGTCGACGCGACCAGGCTCGCGAAGCCGGGCACACGTGAGCAGGGTCCCGACTGGGACCCGCTGACGGACTTCGTGCTGTCCGCCGTGTCGCGGCTCGACACGCCGGGGAGCGAGCTTCCGGACGGTGCCGTAAGGATTCCTCTACTCGACCTGCTGGACGACGAGGTGGACCTCACCCCGGGGCGTTACACCTCCGCGGGCAGTGATCCGTCGGGGGTCGAACTCGCGGCGTCGTGGGAGGAGCTGACCGGTTCCCTCGGCCGGCTGACCGAGCTGACGCGACGTCTGTCGAAGCTCGGACTCTCGGCCGGGGAGTCCCGTACGACGGCCACGGTGGGCGACCTCGTGAAGGCCGGCGCTCTCACTCTGCGCGCCGGGCAGCAGCCGGAGGAATCCGCGGTGACCCCGCTCCGCGGCACCGGTCTGCCGTTCCTCAACGTCGCCGACCTGCTGATGGACGGGACCCCGAGCGCCGAGGTCGCTCCCGACGCGGCGCCGACCGTGGCCGAGGAGGGCGATGTCGTGGTCGCCGGGGTGGTCCGCGCCTTCCGGGCCTGGGTGCACGAAGGGCCGCCGATCGCCGTGGGCCCCCAGCTCCACGTCCTGCGCGTGGACGCCGAGAAGCTGGACACCCACTTCCTGGCCGGGTGCCTGCGCGCGCCGTCCAACGGCCGCCAGGCCGGTACGCACGCCTCCAGCTCGTCCCGTGTCGACATCAGACGCCTGCATGTGCTGCAACTGCCCCTGGGGGAGCAGGCGGCATACGCGGAGGCGTTCCGGCAGCTGACGTCCTTCACCCAGCTGCTGACACGTGCCGACGCCCTGGGCGGACAGCTCGCGGGCGACATCGGTGACCGGCTCGCGGCGGGCGGGCTGACATCACCCGGCCGGTGAAACGGGGCGGGCCTCACCTCCGCGTGAGGCGGGCCCGTCCGCCTCACGTGGAGGTGAGGGAGCGGGCCCGCCGTCAGCGGAACGCGTGGAACCGGGGTCAGCCGATCTCGGCCCCGTACGCCGCCAGCGCCTCCTGCACCGGCTGGAAGAAGGTCTCGCCGCCCGAGGAGCAGTCGCCGCTGCCGCCGGAGGTCAGACCGAGGGCGGTGTCGCCCGAGAAGAGCGAGCCGCCGCTGTCGCCCGGCTCGGCGCAGACGGTGGTCTGGATGAGCCCGTTGACGATGTCGCCGTTGCCGTAGTTGACCGTGGCGTCCAGGGCGGTGACCTCACCGTCGTGGACCTGGGTGGTGGAGCCGCTGCGGGTCACCGACATGCCGACGGTCGCGTCGCCCGCCTGGGTGATCGCCTGGGTGGTCCCGTCGTAGAGGTCGACCTCGCTGGGGTGCTCCACGTCGGCCGTGTACTTGACGAGGCCGTAGTCGTTGTCCGGGAAGCTGGAGCCCTCGTTGGCGCCGATCTCCGCGCCGCCCTGCGAGTCGGACCAGCTGGTGATGGACTCGGTGCAGTGTCCGGCGGTCAGGAAGTACGGTGCGCCGTCCTTGACCACGTTGAAGCCGAGCGAGCAGCGCCCGCCGCCGCCCCAGATGGCGTCGCCGCCCGCGATGAGGGGCTTGAACTCCCCTGCGGTCCTTCTGAGTTCGGCCTTGGAGCCGAGACCGTCGACCACCGCGCCGAGCTTGTCCCAGGCAGGGCCGTCGACCGTACGGTCGGCGGTGACGACCACCTTGTTGCTGACCGGGTCGACCGCCCAGGAGGTGCCGGGGAGCGCCGCCTCGTCGGTGAGGGTCTGCCGGGCCGACTTCAGCTCGACGAGCGAGTTCCGCACGATCCTGGCCTTGCCGCCGGACTGGCGCACCTGCTCGGCGGCCGCCGCGTCGAGAACGTTCACGACGAGGTTCTTCGCCTCGGCGTCGTAGTACGCGCCGGCCGCGTCGCCGCCCAGGGTTTCGTCCAGGGTGGTGGCGAGATTTCCGGCCGCGTCAGCTGTCAGTGTCCGTGCCGTGAACCGGGGAACTTCATCGCTGGCGTTCGCAGTCTGGAAGGTGACTCCTGCTGCGACCAGGGCGACGACGGCCGAGCCGGCCAGGGCCGCACGCTTCCTGGGTATGCGTCGGTGCTTCAACTTCGACCTCCTGTGGGGCCGCGTTCGGACAAGTGGGGTGCCCGGAACACGGAGGATGGAGCCGCCCACTATTCCGACGCGCCCAGTGGCACACAAGGCCGACTTCAGGACGCTCACACGACGGCGACGCTTCGCTCCCCAGCCGTTCACATGAGGACGCCCGGCCACGTCGATTCCGATCGCGAACACCGGGTGCAATCGGACGCGATCAGCGGGTGAGGTCTACGCCTGTCCTGTTTTCGCCCTTCAGGGTCCGGATGCTGGGTCCGCTGGTCCGGATGCGGTGCAGGGCGCACTCTGGGCGAACACGGGTTCCTTCCGACAAGCAGTGCCGGTAATGCCTTTGATGCGCCATCATCGGACTGACAGCACACGCCGGGCCCGTGATGCCCGGACAGGGCGGAATCACCGAACGGGGGAGTCGGGGTGGGCAGTCGGGTGCGGGTGGCGGACGGACGGCATCTGATGGTCGAGCGTCAGGGGGATCCGCACGGCAGACCGGTCTTCCTCCTCCACGGGATGCCCGGCAGCCGGCTCGGGCCCGCTCCACGCGGCATGGTCCTCTACCACCGCAACATGCAGCTGATCGCCTACGACCGGCCGGGGTACGGCGGCTCCGACCGCCTGCCGGGACGCCGGGTGGTGGATGTCGTCGAGGACGTCCGGGCGATCGCCGACTCGCTGGGCCTGGAACGCTTCGCCGTCGTCGGCCGGTCCGGCGGCGCGCCGCACGCCCTGGCCTGTGCCGCGCTGATGCCCGACCGGGTCACCCGTACCGCCGCGCTCGTCGGTCTGGCCCCCTGGGACGCCGAGGGTCTCGACTGGTTCGACGGGATGGCCGCGTCGAACGTACTCGCGTACTCCACCGCGGCGGCCGACCCCGACGGCCTCGCGGAGTCCTTCATCAGCCGCTCGGCGGAGATCCGGCAGGACCCGGTCCGGCTCCTGGACGACCTTCGCCGGGAGCTGACCGAATCCGACCGGATCGTGGTCAACGACGCCGGCATCCGCACGATGCTGCTCGCCAACTACCGTGAGGGGCTGCGCACATCGGCGTACGGCTGGATCGACGACGCGATCGCGTTCTGCCGGCCCTGGGGGTTCGACCCCGCGGACATCACCGGCCCGGTGATGCTGTGGCACGGCGAGAAGGACGTGTTCTCGCCGGTCGGCCACTCCCGCTGGCTGGCCGGACAGATCCCGGACGTCACCGCCGTGATGGAACCGACGGCGGCGCACTTCGACGCGCTGTCGGTACTTCCGTCCATTCTGGACTGGCTGCTGGACGACCGGGAGGCCGCGGTCTGCTGACGGCGGCGATCCGGTGAACGCGGTGGGGGGGGCTCCGGCCAGGCCCCCCCCACCCGGCCTCACACCGACATCGGTTCCAGCTCGCGCCAGAACCTGCGCTCGTCCCTCGCTATCCGGGTCAGCGGATGCTCGTCCCCGAGCTGGCGCGCCAGCTCGTCAGCCGTCTCCGCCCGCACCCGCAGCGCCTCGTCCTCGCGCCCCATCGAGTCGAGCGTGACCGCGAGGTTGGAGGCCATGGCCAGGGTCTCCGGGTGGTGCGCCCCCAGAACCTCCCTGAGCTGGCCGGACACCCGCCGCTCGGTCTCCAGCACCAGGTCGAGGTCACCCATCTCCGCCGTCGCGTTGGCCAGGTTCATGACGCAGAACAGCGTGTTCGGATGTTCCCGCCCGAACACATCGCGCATCGAGGCGACCACCTTGGCCAGCATCCTCTCCGCCTCACCCGCCGCACCGTTCCCGGACAGGTAGACACCGAGGTTGTTCTGCGCGGCCAGGGTGTACGGGTGCTGCTCCCCCGGCACCTTCATGTACTGGTCGACGACCTCCTGCGCGGCATCCCGGGCCTCGGCCGGCTCTCCCGCGGCGAACAGGTCGGCCGCCAAGTTGAGGTCGCAGGCCAGGGATTCCGGGTTGGCCGAGGTGTACTTGGCCCGGTACCTGGCACGCGTGGCCACCGTCAGCCTGCGCGCGTCCTCCAGCTGCCCCGCCCGGCGCAGGGACACCGCGAGGCTCTTGGCCGCGCTCAGGGTGGTGGGGTAGGTGCGGCCGAGGGTGGCCTTGAGGCTGTCGTACGTACGGCTCAGCAGGCTTACCGAGTCCTCGTAACGCCCGACCTCGCGCAGGTCGCGGGCCAGGTTCAGCGCGGAGGACAGGCTGTGCGGATGCTCCTGGCCCAGCACCTCGGACCGCAGGTCGTAGCAGTCCTGGTCGATCTCCCGGGCCCTGGCGTACTGTCCGACGCTCCGCAGGTTCAGTGCCAGGTTGTTGGCCGCCGCCAGCGTGCGGGCGTGCCTCTCGTGGAAGATCTGGTTGAAGCCGTCATGTGCTTCGGTCGCCAGCTCGATCGCTCGCCCGTAGTCGCCGAGCAGGCCCAGGTCGATGGCGAGACTGCTGGTGGTCATGTAGGTGTGCGGGTGCTCCGGTCCCAGCACCTCACGCTGCAGCCGCAGGGTGAACTCGTCGAGTTCCCTGGCCTCCACGTACCGCCCGCGGGTGCGCAGGATGTTGGAGAGGTGGAAGCAGAGGTAGAGGTACTGGATGTCCCGCTCCCCCAGCATCTCCAGCCACGTCTCGCGGAGTTCCTCCCCGAGGGAGCCCGCGGTCCTGACGTCTCCGCGCTTCCACAGATAGCGCACACGGTCGATCAGGAGCCTGCGGGTCTCGTGGTCCCTGCAGTTGCGCGCGTCGGACGGACCGAGGTGCGGCCAGATCGCGGCGAAGCGCGGCCAGGTCTCCGGGTTGTCGATCGGTTCGGTGTCATCAGGCCTGGCACCCGCCAGGATGCGGTGGACGACGTGCCGGGCCTCACGCTGTTCCTCGTCGCTGAGCTGGGCCCTGATCACCGCCTGCACCAGTCGGTGGACCTGGATCGAGTTGGAGACCTGGTCGACCTTGGCGAGGGCGAACCGGCCGATCTCCCGGATGACCCGTCCCAGGACCAGCTTCTCCTGGAGCGAGGAGTCGTACGGCTTCAGTGCCTCGATCATCTCCTTGCTGTAGAGGAGATTCGCCGAGATCGGCTCCGGGGCGAAGAACGCGCAGAGCTGGAGGAGCCGCACCGCGGCGGGCGAGCGTTCCTTCAGGCGTTCGATGGAGATGTTCCAGGTGGCCGCGACCGGTTGCGGGTACCCGGCCGGCTGGTTCAGGGCCAGTACCTGGGGCGCCTGGCGGGCCAGCTGCTCCAGATAGGCGTCGATGGGCGTCGCGGTCTCCGCGATCCAGGCCGCCGCCTGCTCGACGGCGAGCGGCAGGTCACCGACGGCGGTGGCCACCTGGGCGGCGTCCTCGTCGCTCAGCCCCGGGGCCCGTCGCTGCAGGTGCTCGATCGACTCCTCCCGGAGGAAGACGTCGACGGGAAGTGCGTCTCCGTGCTGGGACCACGCCTGGTTCCTCGACGTGACCAGGATGTGCCCGGAGCCGCCCTGCGGGAAGTAGCGCCTGAGGCGTTCGGGATCGTCGGCGTTGTCGAAGACCAGCAGCCACCGGTCGGAGGGCACACCCCGGCGCAGCAGGTCGACGGCCTCCTGGGAGGCCGCGGCCATGTCGTCGCCGCCCTGGGCACCGAGCCGTACGGCCAGTTCGGCGAGCCCCGCGATCACGTCGTCGGTCTGCTCGGACGATATCCACCACACCAGGTCGTAGTCGGCCATGAAGCGGTGCACGTACTCCAGGGCCACCTGGGTCTTGCCGACGCCTCCCAGTCCGTACAGGGTCTGCGGCTGCGGGAGTACGACGGCCATGCCCCCACCCAGCTGGTCGCGCATCCGCTCGAGGACCAGGGAGCGTCCGGTGAAGCCGGGGTTGCGGGGTGGTGCGTTCCAGATCCTCGGCACCGTCCCGGGGAAGCGGGGGCCGGGCGCCACTCCGTCGCCGAGCTGCACCGGCCTGTCCAGGGCGCGCATCAGGGCGGTGGTGGCGTGCACCTCGTCCAGCCGGAAGAGGTCGACCGGGTTGCGGTCGATGTAGGGCGCGGACAGCCGGACATCGCTGATCCGCAGCGGGAGCAACTGGCGCCGCCCGCCACCGGGGTCCTCGGCGACCGACCGGTCCCACAGGTCCACGGCCCGCTGGGACTTGAGGTAGGCGCTGGAGAGCAGCACGACCGTACGGGTCGCGGTCTCGGCCGCGGGGTGCACGGCGTCCGACAGGGCGGGATCGGCGGAGACGTCGCGCGGGACCACGCGGAATCCGGCCCGGGTCAGGACCGATTCGATCCAGTCGGCCCACATGCGGTTCTCCGCCACATAACTGAGGAAGAGATCGGCGGGCAGGGCCGGCCGGCGGCGGGTGAAGGCGTCACGGATGCGCAGGCGCACCTCCTCGCCCACCGGGGGCATCGAGGTGATCTCCTGTTCGGTGACGACGGCGGTGAGACGTTCGAAGGCGGACAGGAGCGAATTGCTGAGTCCGGCCTCGTCTCCGAAGGTGGCGAGGGTCTCCTCGTAGGCGTAGTACGGGCGGTAGGGGATCTCCACCGCGCCCCAGTAGGCGGTGAGTTCGTCCCCGGAGAGGTCACGGGGCAGCCGGTCGAACTTGAGCCGGGCCAGGGCGCGGCCGGCGTCGGCCTTCTCCTTCTCGCCCTCGTCGATGCGCATGGGGACGGGGAAGATGGAGATGGGGCGGCCCGTGTAGCGCTCGGCGATCTGCCGGGCGACGGAGGCCGCGCCGTCGATGGACTGGTCGCTGAGGGTGAAGCAGTCGACGAGCACGTCCGGGAGGTGGACGGTGCAGATGTCGGCGATGTCGCTGAGGCCGGTACGGCTGTCGATGAGGACGTAGTCGTAGTTGGCCTTCATGTCGTCGCGCAGGGCGTCGAAGAAGTGACCGCCGCCGAGCCGGTCGTAGAAGTTGTCCCAGTCGAAGGTGGAGACGGTGGCGGAGTACTCGCGGTTCTGCCGCCCGGCCGAGACGAAGTCGAGTGTGCCGCCCCGCGGGAACTGCCAGCCGAGTGCTTCCGGGTTGAGCGAGACGGCGTGCGGCTGGATGCGGGCGTAGTCGCGGTGCCAGTCGTCGGACCGCTGCGCGGGGTTGGTCGCGGCCCAGGCGTACTCGGTGATCAGGTCGATCACCCCGGTGGTGGCGCCGAGTGTCGACGGGTCGAGGAAGGGGTGGAAGAAGCGGTGGAGTCCGGGGGCTTCCAGGTCCCAGTCGACGGCCAGTACCCGCTTGCCGTTGGCGGCGAGGATCCAGGCGGTGTTCGCCAGGGCCATGGTGCGCCCCGTGCCGCCCTTGTACGAGTAGAAAGTGACGATGCGCCCGTCACGACCGGCTGTCATACATCCTCCGCATCCGTCGCAAGGTGGTGCATGTCGGGTATGAACTGCGTACTGCCCATGGGCCCCATCAGCCGCGTCCGTTCACTGTGCCGCCCGCCGGCCGGTGGGTAGACCGTCGCGTGCCTCAGATACTGCTGGGCGGCCACCTCCACCACTTGGGGGAGGACCTGTCCGAACGCCTCCATGGTGGGCACCCCCTTGGCCGCGGCGCGGCAGAAGGCCCGGCCCTGCCGCATCTTGGCCGGCATCGTCTGCTCGAGCTTCTCGGTCAGTTCGGCCTCGGCGGCCCTGCTCTGGTGATCGTCGCGGCACCAGGGCACCACCATGGTCACCCAGGGCCGGTTCTCCGCGTCGAAGGCGGCGAGTCTGCGCCTGCGGTCCTCGTCCTGCAGGGCCCAGCGGTCGACGAGGAGTATCTCCGGTGTGCTGGGCTCCTGCTTGCCCTCCCGCTGCCCGGACTCCTCGTCGAACGAGGTGATCACGGCCTGGTAGTTGAGGGAGCGGACCAGTTCCTCGGCGACGTAGGCCAGCGGTCTCGCGGCGGCCGGATGGTAGGGGTTCCAGTCCTGCGGGTGGTCGCCGTAGTAGTCGGCGACCCGTCCGTCGGGCAGGTCGTGCCGGGTGGGTGCGGCGATGGTGATCTGCATCGGCCGGGGGGCGCCCACCCCGCTGCTCGGTGATCCGAAGGCGCTGGGGGCGAGACGGTAGTCGACGGGCCTTCCGGTGTCGATCCGCACCGTGTCGGCGACGCTGACGATGCGCTTGGCCAGCTCGTAGACGGCCCGTTCGTATTCCTGGGCGAACAGCCGGAGCTTGATCAGCCCGTAGAGGCCGTCGCTGACGTAACGGTCCCCGAAATCACGGTGGTTGAACTGTAACCGCTCCGCCGATCCGGGCAGTTGGTCGGGCGGCACCGGAACCCAGAGCGCCGGGACGATGGCTTCGGCCGACTGGTTCGAGCGGGCCCGGTGGTGAATGGCGCGCTGCTCGAACGCGTACCACTCCTTGCCGCACATCTCACTGGCGAAGTAACGCGGCGAGAAGAGCGGCACGAAGACCCGGCAGGTGGCGAGTACGCTGCCCAGCCGCTCCGACCATCCTTCACCCGAGCGTATCTCCCGGTCCATGAACCCGGCGGACGCGCCCGCCGGCAGGTCGGTCATGGCCATCACATGGCCGCAGAGATCTTGGAAAAGCCGTTCGACCCACATATCGGGGTCCGTTCCACCGCCGTACCCCGGTGTGTGTGCGTAACTCAGAAAGAAGTACGGCCGATGGTCCGCCGCTCGCTGCTGCGTTGATGCGTGCACACGACCCCCGTCCTGTGTGAGCACCCGCATCCCAGGACTGTGGAGGGGGTGCGAGCGAATTCATCATTCCGGAGCGGACCTTGCTCCACCCCCATGGCGTTCGGTCATTCAACGCCGCTTTTCAGTCATCCATACCCAGAATTCATCCCGTACGTTCCGGGCCGTAACAATCATGAGGCTATTCGGCCCACTTGTCCTGTGTTCTCTTCACCTCCTCCGCGAGTGCGGTGATGAACCGCCTTCCCCCGACCGTGGGCTCGGCGGCCGAACCCATCATGCCGAGCGCCTCATCGATACCGTCCATGAAACAGGGATCAAGGGCCGAGAACGCGACCCGTTCATAGGTTTCGGCCAGCAGCCGTGAAAACGGAACCGCCTCGTCCTGCCAGAGCGGGCGATAGTCCCAGGAACCGTCCGCCCCATAAAGATCCGTGACGTCGAGCAGTGCGCGCAAGGTGGTCCGCCGAAATCCACTCAGAAGTTCGAGGGCCAGCTGTTTCGCGTCATCCGTCGACGTCAGTCCGACGGTCCCGTATCCGTGCGGCCGCTCGGCGTGCCGCCCGGCGGCGAGCGGGGTCAGCGTGGTCAGGCTGCCCGCGGCCGCCGCGGCGTGCGACGGCGCCTCCCGCTCCAGCAGCTCCCACGCCTCGGCGAGCCCTGCCTCCCACTCGTCGGCCTCGGCCCGCCCGAGCCGGGGCGCGGCCGGAGCGCCGAAACAGTCCCGGTACGGGTCGAGGTCGTCGAGGGCGAAGCGGGGTGCGCCGACGTGTTCGAGATGACGCACGGGGCTCCAGGCGGGGCTTTCCGCCCCGTGCCGGATCCGCCATTCGCCACCGCCGTCGTCACGCCGGGCCACGAACCCGTCCTCGGCCGTACTCAGCCGGACCGTGCCGTGCTCACCCTCCCCGCCGACCCGGAGCTCGCCGAGCGTGGGGAGGTGCAGGCGGCCGTCCCGGTGGTCGGCCCGCACGGCCAGGCCGAGGCCCGAGCGCACCGCGGCGGCGGCCACGTAGTCCGGCAGGCGCAGCGCCTCGTCCACCGCGCCGGGGCGCCCCTCCCGAAGCCCTTGCAGCGCCTCCATCAGCCAGGTCCGCGTGTACGGGTGCGCCAGCACGTGGTCGAGCCCTGCCGCGCCCTCCCCGGAGGACTCGAGTACGCCGGCAAGCTGCCAGGCCTCGTCCCACCGCTCACCGCCGCGGCCGTCCAGGTCCGCGTGGAGCCTGGCGAGCAGGGTGCGGGTCAGGTCCTGCTGGGCCTCGACGAGTTCGGCGCGGTCCGTCACCGCCGGCGGGGCCGCGGCGCGCGCCTCGATGCCGCGCACCAGCGCCTCCAGGTCACGGCAGTACACGGACGGGTTGTCGAACTCTCCTGCCGAGCTGTACCGGTGGGTGTACAGCCCTCCACCGCACGAACGTACGACGGGGCAACTGCGGCACGTCTCGCTGACGCCGGCCAGCCCGAGCTGCCGCGCGCGGACCCCCGGATGGGCGGCGACATCGTCGAAGGAGTGCGTGAAGACGTCGAATCCGGTGGCTGCCGCACCGTCGTAGGCGCTCTTGAGCGAGTCGACCTGTTCCAGCGTGCCGTCCGTCTCGACCACCACGAGATCGGTGGGGGCCAGCCCCAGCGACTCGGTGAGACCGGGCCCACCGCTCAGGGTGGACAGCACCGAGGCGAAGAGGCGCACGGGCACCGGGCGGCCCCGCTCCTCCCAGCGGTCGTAGATCTTGAGGAGCCACTCGGCGTAGGCCGTCCCGGACCCGTTCGGCCGGGGCGGCGGGTCGTCCCAGGTGGCGTGCGGGAGGAGGAAGTCGATGAGGGGTGGTTCGAGCTCGACCAAGGCGTCCAGGACCGCGTGCGGGTCGTTCTCGATGTCGATCGTGCACAGCAGCCCGAGATCGAGGTGCCGGTAGCGCTCCTGCCGGAGCAGTTCGACGGCCTTGAGCACGAGGGGGTGGCTGGTACGCCCGTTCGCGAAGCGGCGGTGCCGGTCGTTCGCCGTGCGGTCACCGTCGAGCGAGATGCCGACCTTGACGTCGAACTCGTCGAAGAGGTCGAGATATCGGGGGCTGAGCTGGACGCCGTTGGTGTGGATCCTGAGGTCCAGCTCAGCGATACCGTTCAAGGCCCCTGTGAGCTCCTCGCAGACACGGCGCAGGCGTGCCGTGCCGGCCAGGAGCGGCTCGCCTCCGTGCAGGATCACTGACATCGAATCGAGCGCATGCGTCGAAGCATGCTCGGCCAATCGTCGAGCTGCCCATGAAATAGCTTCGTCAGAGATTGTTTTAGGGCGGGTAAGCCAGCTCTGATCTGCATGTTCATAGATATAACAATGGTCGCACGCGAGATCACAACGACTGTGCACCTTGAGAACGATCTCGCGGAAGGGGACCAGGGGTCCTGTCATTCCCCCAGTCTAGCCACGTCGGTCCTCTTCTCAGAGGGCCGAACTGAAGGTCGAAGTCTGCGTCGGGCGACCGGTCGAGGTGCCGAGTACCCGGCCGAGCTTTCCGGACGCATCGGCGCCACGGGCGTCGATCTCGGTGAGCGGCACACGGCTCTTCTTCGCGATGGCGAAGGAGGGGGAGTTTTCGTAGGTCTTCACGGCCGTCCTTGATGGATTGTTTCCGGACACTGGATCACTACCGGCATCTGCATATTCACAGTGTCCGGCAGCATGACTTTACTCCCATCCCAGCTCGCCGCACACGTCGGCGTGGCACGAAATCTTGTGTTTACAGCGCATTGCGACACCGGAATTCCCCGCGGAGACTGGCCCACCCGGGTGACGGCGGAACGTGCAGGCCAAGGGCTCACGACCGGCCGCTCCCCGACTGCTCGCCCGCCCTCCCACGGCTCCCCCGGTGGGCAGGCGGATCCGCCCGGCCGGGGGGGGGCCGTTCCGGCCGCGGATCGAGCGGCAGCCGAAGGGCCGAGGCGGCGACTTCAGGACACTCGTACGACAACAGATGTTCACCCGCGCCCCGTTCACCCCTCCGGCATCCCGGGCATCCGGCCCGTCCCGCCACGCTGCGCCGTCCGGCCCGCCCGGCCACGCTGCGCCGTCCTGGTCGCGGCCGGAGCGAAGGTCAGTCGAGTGGAGCCTGCGTGACGGCCCTCGCGCCCTTCATGCAGTCCCCGCCGCGTTCGTGGCTGTCGCCCACGACGTCGAGCGTTCCTCCGGCGCCGTCGTGCGCCGGTCGGCCGGAAGGCGCCGTTGCAGTCTCCGGGGCGCGACCCTACTCTCGTGGCCCCGGCAGGCCTTCGCGCACTTCCTCCTGAGCCCAGTGGCAGCGCACGCGAGCCGGCGGTGACCGGGCCAGCTGTACGACCCGGGGGCTTTCCCACAACTGCAGACGGGGTGACATGACGGCGATTCCCGGACCACTTCAGTCCATGGTCTTCCGCAGCGAGGACCTGCCCGCACTCTTCCACCGTACGGACGCCATCGCCGTCGCCCGCCAGCGGGAGGCGGTCAACACCACCCGCGGGCAGCTGGCCCTGCTCGTCGTGGGGACCGTCCCCGCCGCACTGCCGTGGCAGGCCGAGGTCGGCGGGCAGGTCCAACTCCTGCACGCCGTCGCGGTGTCGGCGTATCTCGGTGTCCTGATCACGACGTACGTCGCGTCGCGGCGCAAAGCGAAGTCGCATTGGCAACTCAACCGCTCCGCGGCGGAGTTCATCAAGTCCAACTGCTGGCGCTACGCGGTCCACGGCTCCCCCTTCGACACCGGCACCCATCACCCGGAAGCCGTGTTCGCCAACCGGCTGGAGGACGGGCTCCAGGAGTTACGGAAGGTGGGCTGGGACGATCCCCGTGAGGAGATGACGGACGAGGGCGAGGGGCTCATCACGGCCTCCATGCGGGAGTTACGGAACAAGGCGTTCACCGTGCGCAAGGAGACGTACATCCGGGACCGTCTCATCGAGCAGCGGCGCTGGTATCGCAGGCGGCAGCAGGTGTCCCGGCGGGGTGCGTTCGTCTGGGCCGGTGCCATCGCCGCGCTGACGCTGCCCGCCCTGGCCCTCGCCGTGCTGCAGATGTTCTCCGCCGCGGGGTCCTTCGCGCTGACGGGGACGTTCTCCGCCGCCGCGGCCGCCTGTCTCGCCTGGAACGAGATGCGCCGCCATCACCCCCTCGTGTCCGCACACTCGCTGGTGGAGGAGGACCTGGAGAACATGCAGGCCGCGATGGAGACCACCCTGACCGAGCGGCAGTGGCCGGCCGCCGTCTTCGAGACGGAGCGGATCGTCTCCCCCGAGCACACCGACTGGCTGGCCCGGCACCGGATGTGACGCCGGGCGGCTCCCGGACACACCGGGCGCGACGGGCGCACCCGTACCCGCTCAGGCCCGACGGGCTCACCCGTACCCGTTCAGGCGCGCTCCACGCCGTCGCGCCAGATGACCGTGACCGGCCGGCCCAGCGTACGGGCGTACGTGACGATGTCGCCGGTGCCGCCCAGGCCCCGGGCCGGCCGGCCGTCCCAGACGGCGAGCAGCCGGTCGCAGTGGTCGGCGATGTAGGCTCCCGCCGCGTAGTAGGCCTCGTCGGTGGAGTGCGGGAAGTCCAGCCGGACCTCGCGGGCCGCCCTCGCCTTGAGCATCCGGTAGCGGGCGAGGTCGGTCTCGTCGTCGAAGCCCGCCTCGTAGTCCCCGCTGGGGATGACCGCGGTCAGCTCCGCCCCGTGGGCCAGGGCGAGGTCGGCGAAGAGCTGGTCGGCCCCGACCGCCAGGCTGGAGAGCGCCTCCATCGAGCCTTCGAAGCCGCGCAGCGCCGCCCGGATGCCCTCCAGCACGTGCGCGTGGACCTCCTGGGGGATGGATCGGTGACCGGTCACTCCGATGCGTTTCACGGACCTGGAACCCCCTGGGTGTCTGCGGGGGCCGGGGGAGCTCCCCCGGACGGGCGCGGCGTCCGCCCCCCGTGTACCTCTGTGACCGACCGTCCTGACATCCTCTCAAAAGCCGCGGGTCGAACGGGAGCCCCCGCCGGGGATCGGCGGGGGCTCACGGAGGTGCGGCAGTGCCCGGCCGGGTCAGAACACGCTGACTCCGTACGCGCTCAGCGCTTCGGTGACCGGCTGGAAGAAGGTCGTCCCGCCGGAGCTGCAGTTGCCGCTGCCGCCCGAGGTGAGACCGATCGCCCGGGTGCCGGAGTGGAGCGGGCCGCCGGAGTCGCCGGGCTCGGCGCACACGTTGGTGCGGATCATGCCGTGGACGATGTCGCCTCCGCCGTAGTTGACCGTGGCGTTGAGACCGGTGACGGTGCCGCTGTGGGTGCCGGTGGTGGATCCGCGGCGGGTGACGGCCATTCCGACCGTGGCGTTGGCCGCACTGGTGATGTCCTGGCTGCCGACGGTTCCGGACTTGGTGACGGAGGAGTTGGTGTAGCGGACGATGCCGTAGTCGTCGGTCGGGAAGCTGGAACCCGACGTGGTGCCGAGCACGGTGGTGCGCCCGGAGTCCGAGTACCAGGTGCCCGCGCCGTCGGTGCAGTGGCCGGCCGTCAGGAAGTAGTAGGTGCTGCCGCTGCGGACGTTGAAGCCGAGGGAGCAGCGCCAGCTGGAGGCGTAGACGGCGTCGCCGCCCGAGATCAGCTTGCTGAACGTCCCGGGGGTGCGTTCGATGCGCAGGGCACCCGCGTCGGCTCCCGCGGACTCCTTGATCCTGTTGATCTCCGCCTGCGAGACGGTGCTGTCCACCGTGACGACGAGCCGCCCGGTCGCGGGGTCGGTGTTCCAGGCGGTGCCGGCGACGTCGGCGCCGAGCACGGCGTCACCCGCCGCGCGGAGCTGGTCGGCGCTGTACGTGCCGGTCGGTTGGGCGTTGGCGGCGGGGACGGCGAGTGCCGCGACGGCGACGAGGCCGGCGGAGACGGCGACCATCCTGCTGCTTCTCGCCGCGCCGCTGCGTGGGGTGGTGCGCTTGATCCTCACTTCTGTTCCTCCCGAGGGGAATCGGGGGTCCGCCTGTGGGGTGGCCGGACCCGTGAGGCGCAGCCGGGGCACGGGCTCGTTCCGGAATGCCTCCGGGACGTGTTCCCAAAGTGTTCGAATTCCGGATGATCCGTACGTCCGACCAGCGCTGCTCGGGAGTATCGGGGGCGTCAATTCGCCGCACAAGGGCGCCTTTCGGCCGCGGGAGGCCGGGCAACCGGAACCGCCCCGGCAGCTCTGGGGCTGCCGGGGCCGGTGTGCCGGGCCTTGCGTCGGCGGTGGGACGGATCAGGCGTCGATACGGTTCCGCTCCCCCGCCGCGACCGGGACCGGGAGGGTGTTGCCGGGCGGCGGGAAGGGGCAGATGAAGTGGTCGGCGAAGGCGCACGGAGGCAGCAGCGCCCGGTTGAGGTCGACCTTCACCCTGCCGTCCTCGTCGGGTGCTCCGGGCCGCAGGAAGCGGAAACGGTAGCTGCTGTTCCCGCTGGTGGCGTCGGCGAAGACGGCCCAGAGCGAGCCGTCGGGCTCGACGGCGACCTGGAGCGTGTGCTCGGTGCCGTCGAGCGTGAAGGCGATCTCGCCGCCGAGCCCCAGCCCGCGCTCGCGCCCGTCGGCGTTCTCCACCCGGACGGTCCGGCCGCTGCCGTACGGGCGGAAAATGCCGTCCAGCGACCAGCGCGTGTCGTACGGGGTGGCGTCGATGGTGCGGAAGTCGTGCCGGGCTGGTGACAGGGGGTCGAAGTCCCTTACCGCCCACAGGCCTTCGCGGCTCAGGAGGACCAGTCGGCGCTCGCCCCGTGCCACCCGGGAGGCGTCGACGGGACCGCGGTCGGCGGTCAGCCGGACCTGCCCGGCCAGCGGTTTGCCGTCGACGGTGAGCCCGTCGTCGGGGGAGGCGGTGAGCACGACCTCGTCGCCGTCCGTACGCCACTGCCCCGGCACGGCCGGAATTCGACCGTCCGGGTGGTCGGAGAGCCAGTGGGTGCCGGTGAGGGAGAGCGGGCCGTGCGGGGCCGCCACCGCGACGATGCGCTCCTCGTGCCAGCGCTGCCACTCCTGGAAGTCCTGGCTTCCCACGCCGCCTCCGCCGATCCCCGCGCTCCCGCTGCCGCCGCTGTCCTGACTCTCCTGCTGTGCGTCCGTGCTCATGCGGTCAACCCTTCCATACCGGCTCCTTCAGCCCGAGGTGCGATCGCAGGGTGGAGCCGGAGTATTCGCGGCGGAAGGCGCCACGTTCCTGGAGGAGCGGGACGACCCGGTCCACGAAGGGATCGAGGCCGCCCGGTGTGAGGTGCGGAATCAGGATGAAGCCGTCGGCGGCGTCGGTGGAGACGAACGTCTCCAGTTCGGCGGCGACCGTCCGCGGGGAGCCGATGAAGGACTGCCGGGCCGTGGTCTCGATGACCGTCTGGCGGATGGACAGCCCCTTGGCGGCCGACAGGGCACGCCACTCGGCGGCGACGGCGAGCGGGTCCGCGACCCTGACCCTGCCCTGCGCCAGGCCCGATTCGGGGTCCGGGTCGATGGCGGGGAGTGGTCCGTCGGGGTCGTAAGAGGAGAGGTCGCGGCCCCAGACCTGTTCCAGGGCGAGGATGGCGTTCTGCGGGGAGACCTGGAGGCGGCGGATCTCGGCGGCGTTCTGCCGGGCCTCCGCGTCGGTGTCACCGATGACGACGGTGACCCCGGGCATGATCTTCAGGTCGTCCGGCTGTCTGCCGTACTTCGCGAGCCGCGCCTTGACGTCGGCGTAGAAGATCCGGCCGGCCTCCAGGGTGTCGTGCCGCGTGAAGATGACGTCGGCGGCGGACGCGGCGAATTCCCGGCCCTCGGCGGAGTCCCCCGCCTGGATGACGACGGGGTGCCCCTGCGGCGAACGGGGGACGGTGAACTCCCCGGAGATGTCGAAGTGCCGACCGGTGTGCGCGAACGGGCGCGAGGTGCCGTCCGGTGCCCAGGAGTCCCACAACTCGCGTGCCGTGGCGACGAATTCGGAGGCGCGGGTGTAGCGGTCGGCCCGGTCGAGGTAGCCGCCCCGGCGGAAGTTCTCCCCGGTGAAGGCGTCGGAGGAGGTCACGACGTTCCAGGCGGCGCGCCCGTCGCTGAGGTGGTCGAGCGTCGCGAGGCGCCGGGCGAGCTCGTACGGTTCGTTGAAGGTGGCGTTGACCGTGGCGGCGAGCCCGAGGCGGTCGGTGACGGCTGCCAGGGCGTTCAGCACGGTGAGGGACTCGGGCCGGCCGACCACGTCCAGATCGTGGATCCGGCCGTTGTGCTCGCGCAGCCGCAGTCCTTCGGCCAGGAAGAAGAAGTCGAACTTCCCGCGTTCCGCGGTCCTGGCCAGGTGCTCGAAGGAGGCGAAGTCGATCTGGCTCCCGGAGCGGGGATCGGCCCACACCGTGGTGCTGTTGACGCCCGGGAAGTGCGCGGCGAGGTGCATCTGCTTCATGCCGTGCCCCCCGAGGTCGGGGCCAGCGCGTAGCGGTTGGCCGGGCGGGTCAGGCCGAGGTGCTCGCGGAGCGTGCCACCGGGGTGGAAGGTGCGGAACAGGCTGCGGTGCTGGAGCAGGGCCACGGTGCCGTTGACGATCCTCTCGAGGTCGCGTTCGGGGGTGACGGGCGTGAGGTGGAAACCGTCGACGGCGCCGCCCCGGTGCCACCGGGTGATGAGCTCGGCGAGGTCGACCGGGCCGCCGCGGAAGTACGTCCCCCGGCCCGCGAGCCGCGGGCCGCTCTCCGGTCCCGGTCCCGGTTCCGTCGCCGTCTCGGCGTCCCCGAGGTCGACGGTGAGCGCGACCAGGACCCGCAGGGCGTCGGGATCGCGGCCGTGCGCGGCGGCGATGCGGCGTACGTCGTCACGGAGCGCGGACGCCTGCTCGGGCGAGGTGGCCCGGACGTACACGACGTCGGCGTGCCGCGCGGCGGGTTCCCTGGCGGGGCCGCTCGTGCCGTCGATGACGGTGACGGGCCTGCCCTGCGGCGGCCGGGGCACGATGGCCGGGCCCCGCACGGAGAAGGTGCTGCCCTCGAAGTCGACGTGGTGCAATTTGTCGCGGTCGACGAATCGGCCGGTGGCGACGTCCCGGATCTCGGCGTCGTCCTCCCAGCTGTCCCACAGCCGGGCCCCGGCGTCGGCCACCTCGCCCGCCTCCTGCCACAGGGCGGCGGCGGACGCGGCACCGCGCCGGCCGAAGAGCCGGGCCTCGGCCTCGGTGGTCGACACGTCGGCGTGCCAGCCGGCCCGGCCGCCGCTGACCCAGTCGAGGGTGGCGACGGCGGACGAGATGTGGAAGGGCTCGGTGTGGGTGGTGGTGACGGTCGGCACGAGGCCGATCCGGGCGGTGGCCGGGGCGACACGGGCGAGCACGGCGAGCGCGTCGGGTCCGGGGCGGGCGAAGGAGTCCCCGAGGGTGACGAAGTCGAGCGCGCCCTGCTCGGCGAGGCGGGCGAGGGCGATGTGGGAGGCGGCGTCGTAGCGCGGCGGGCCGCCGATCTCGGCGGCCAGATGGAGCGGCCTGGTGGCAGACATGCGGGACCTCTCGGGGTCAGTTCTCGGTCTTGGGGAGGCCGGGCGGGTTGATCTCCGACTTCTCGACGGCCTCGTTGGCCAGCCCCCAGCGGTCGAGCACCTGGGCGTAGGAGCCGTCCTGGATGATGTGGTCGATGGCGGCGCCGTACGCATCGGCCAGGCCGTTGTCCTTCTTCGTGGTGGCGGCGATCTTCCCCTGGATGCCGTCGCCGGCGCCGGAGAGCGTGCCGATGATCTCGGACTGCCCGGCCGAGGCGACGTGGTAGTTGACCGAGGGGCTCGGGCCGAGGTAGGCGTCGATCCGGCCCGACTGGAGGGCCAGGTAGTAGTCGGTGTCCTTCTGGAAGTACTTGATCTCCACCGGTTTCCGCCCGGCCTCGGCGTTCTCCTCGCTCCAGTCGACGAGGATCTTCTCCTGGTTGGTGCCCGAGGCCACGGCGATCGTCCTGCCCGCGACGTCCTCGGGCGACCTCACCTTCCAGCCCGAGCCCTTCTTCGCCTCGAACGCGATGTTGTCGAGCCGGTAGGTGGCGAAGTCGTACTTCTCCTTGCGCTCCTCGGTCACCGTGACGTTGGACAGGACGCCGTCGAACTTGGAGCTGTCGAGGCCGACGAAGAGGTTCTCCCAGGAGACCTCCTGGAAGTCCGGCTCCAGCCCGAGCGTGTCGGCGATCAGGGTCGCGAGGTCGATCTCGCTGCCGATCCGGGTCTTGTCGTCGGTGGCGTAGAAGCCGAGCGGGGGCGAGGCGTCGGCGCTCGCGCCGAGCCGGAGCGTGCCGCGCTCACGGATGGCGGCGGGCACCCTGGCCGCGATGGCGTCGACCTTCTCGCCCCTGATCCGTTTCTGGTCGGGGCCGATGTCGATCCCGGTGTCCTTCTGCCCCTCGGGACGGATCACGTCGGTGGCGGCGTCGCTGCTGCCGCACGCGGTGAGCAGCCCGGCGGCGGTGAGGGTGGCGAGGGCGACGACGAGGGTGCGGCGGACGGACACATGACTGCTCCTTGCGTGCGGGGAGGGCGGGAGTTCGGGCCGAGGAAGAACGGTCTGCGGCGGCACGGCTCAGAGGACCTTGGAGAGGAAGGCGCGGGTGCGTTCCCTGACCGGGCGGTCGAGTACATCGGCGGGCGGACCCTGCTCGACGATCCGCCCCCGGTCCATGAAGACCACGGTGTCGGCGACCTCCCGGGCGAAGCCGATCTCGTGCGTGACCACGATCATCGTGGTGCCCTGGTGCGCCAGGTCCTTGATGACGTCGAGGACCTCGCCGACGAGTTCGGGGTCGAGCGCGGAGGTCGGTTCGTCGAAGAGCAGCAGCTTCGGTTCGAGGGCGAGCGCCCGGGCGATGGCGACGCGCTGCTGCTGGCCGCCGGAGAGCTGCTTCGGGTACGACCCCGCCCTGTCGGCGAGACCGACCCGGGCCAGGAGCGCCTCCGCGGCGGCGACGGCGTCCTTGCGGGGGCGGCCGAGGGCGGCGACCGGGGCCTCGATGATGTTCTCGAGGACGGTCAGGTGCGGGAAGAGGTTGAAGTTCTGGAAGACGAAGCCGATCCGGGTGCGCTGCCTCAGGACCTCACGCTCGCGCAGCTCGTACAGCTTGTTCCCGGAGCGGCGGTAGCCGACCAGGGTGCCGTCGACGCTGACCCAGCCCCGGTCCACCTTCTCCAGGTGGTTGATGGTGCGCAGCAGGGTGGACTTCCCGGAGCCGGAGGGGCCGAGGACGACGGTCACCTCTCCGGCGCGTACGGACAGGTCGATGCCGCGGAGCACTTCGAGTGTGCCGAAGCTCTTGTGCACGGCGCGGATCTCGACCATGGCGTCCGTGGTGTTCGCGGGCGCGTCCTCGGACACATCGGTGGGTGCGCTCATCGCACGGCCCCCTTGGCGTAGTGGCGTTCGACGTAGTGCTGGAGGACGGAGAGAACGGTGGTCAGGAGGATGTACCAGACCGTGGCGACCATCAGCAGCGGGACGACCCGGCCGTTGCGGCCGTAGACGACCTGGACCTGGTAGAAGAGTTCGCCGATCGCCATCACGGAGACGATCGAGGTGCCCTTGAAGAGGGAGATGATCTCGTTGGCGGCGTTCGGCAGGATGGAGCGCATCGCCTGCGGCAGGACGATCCGTCGCAGCTGCCGCAGCCGGGGTATTCCGAGGGCGGCGGCGGCCTCCAGCTGTCCGCTGTCGACGGCCAGTACGCCGCCGCGCACGATCTCCGCCGCGTACGCCGCCTGGTGCAGCGCCAGTCCGAGGACGGCCGCGCTCATCGCCCCGACGAGGTTCATCGTGTCGAAGGTGAAGAGGCCCGGTCCGAAGGGGATGCCGAACTCCAGTTCCTGGTACAGGTAGGCGAGGTTGAACCAGAACAGCAGCTGGACGATGAGCGGGATCGAGCGGAACGCCCAGATGTAGGCGTACGCGACCGCCCTGAGGAACGGGCTGGCGGACAGCCGCATGAAGGCGAGGACGATGCCGAGCGCGAAGCCGAGCACCGTTCCGTAGAGGGTCAGCTGCAGGGTGACCCAGACGGCCTTCAGGATGGTCTCGGTGGTGATGAACCGGGCGAAGACGTCCCATTCCCAGCCGGGGTTGGTGATCAGCCCGTTCAGGAACTGGGCGAGCAGCACGGCGGTGACGGCGACGGCGACCCAGCGCCAGGGGTGCCGCACGGGGACGACGGTCAGGTCCGAGAAGTCGGACCCGTCGTCGTACGGGGCCGTTCGCCGGGGTTTCTCACCGGGCGGCGCCTCACCGGGGGGCGCTGTGTCGAGAGGCTCTTTGCCCAAGGGGGGATCGCTGGTCAGCGACATGGTGGTGTTCCTTCAACGACGGGGCGACGAGAGGGGGCGTTGCCGCGCTCAGGCGGTGTGGCCGCCGCGACAGGAGAGGTCGCGGAGGAACGCGAGCACCGCGCGGGCGGCAGCGTCGTTCTGCCGGAAGGCCGGGCCGCCGGTACGCGGCCGGGTGAAAGCACCGCTCGAACGCGCGGTGGTGTACGGGCCGAGGGCGAAGCGGCGCGGATGCGGGCTGCCGTCACGGTCCAGGATCCTGCTGTCGCCCGGGTCGACACGGAGCAGCCCCGTGTCGGTGCCGGCGGCCCCGTCCTCGTACAGTCCGCGCAGCAGTGGGCTGCGGGTCTTCCGCAGGGAGGGATCGGGCAGCCTGGCCTCGACCAGTGCCCTGGCCTCTATGTGCTCGTCGGGCACGGTGGCGCTGCCGGCCCGGAAGACCCCTCGCTGCTCGTCCGTCTCCAGGGTGATCCCGGCGCCGAGGAAGCGGACCACTCCGGCCCGGGAGAGGGCGAGGAGCTGACGGAGGCGGGGGCCGGGCGGGCCGGAGGCGAGGTAGCTGAAGAAGCCGTGCCACCGGTCGCCGATGTCGCCGGCGCGGACCAGTTGCCCGTACACGGACAGCAGGCCGAGGAAGACGGCGAGGTCGGGGCTGTGCCGGGGGTCGTGGCGGCGTTCGAGGTCGGCGGTGATGTACGCGCGCAGCCCGTCCTGCAAGGAGTCGTACGAGGGGTGGCGCAGCCCGTCCAGCGGCCGGTCGAGCGCGTCCAGGTCGAGGTGGTCGGCGGGGTCGGGTACGGACGAGGCGAGAAGGGCCTGCAGTTCGGGGCTGCCGGGCTCCGCGACGGCGTACTTCTCCTCGAAGTCGCCCCAGCCGACCGCGGTGCGCTCGGGGTGGGCGGTGAAGAGCCGGTGGTAGTGCGCGTGTCCGAGCTCCTTGACGACCGAGGGCCACAGGTCGCGCCGGAAGTCCAGGGGGCCGGTGCCGGCGAGCACCGCGTCCACCTGGTCGGGTCCCAGGTAGCGGGGCAGGGGCGGCTGCTCGCCCTGCCAGGTGTAGCCGATCTTGGCGTGGTAGGGCACGCCGCGCCGCGATCCGACGTACAGGACGGGCTCCCGGCCGGAGGGGAGGTAGACCCCGTCCTCGTACCGGCCGCCGCGCCCCTCGGTGAGCAGCGCCATCAGGTCGATGAAGGCGAGACCGAAGCCGCGCACGATGACGGGCTCGCCCGCGGGCAGGGCGGAGAGGTCGCTGTCGGCGGTGAAGTCGGGCGGCAGGTGCACCAGTTGGTGCCGGGCGGCGAATGCGGCCAACTCCACCTGTTCCGGCTCCGGTTCGGCATCCAGATGGCCGACGGTGAGGACGACGAGGTCGGCGAGGAGCGGTTCGGCGCGCCCTTGGAGCCAGACCTGCTGCCGGCCGTCGTGGGACCCCGAGACGCGGTGTGCGTACGCCTGGTGCTCGTGCACGGTGATGCCCGGCGGGAGGGCGGCGAGGGACTGCTCGTACACCCAGCGCAGATAGGCGCTCTGCAGTCGCCGGCTGGGGAAGTCCTGGGCGCCGAGCTCCCGGATCTCGGCGAGGATCCCGGGGTCGGTGTCGAGGACGGTCCGCCCTTCGCGGACGTCGGCGGCCCAGGTGTGCACGGCGGGGCCGGGGCGTATCGGACCGTCCTGCTTCACCGTGTCGTCGGTGAACATGGTGACGTCCTCGGCCATGGAGTTCATCCAGAGCAGCGGGGACTGGTCCTGCCGCCAGATGCGGCCGCCGCCCGGCGGGTACGGGTCGACGAGGTGGATGTCCAGTCGCCCCTCCCCGTACAGCTCGGCGGAGTTGGCCGCTATCCGCTCGATGACGCCGGTGCCGCGCGGGCCACCGCCTATGACGACGAGCGTCGGTACGCCGCTCATCGTGCGCCTGCCGTGCCGCGTGCGTAGTGGCGTTCGACGTAGTGCTGCCCGACGGACAGCAGGGAGGTGACGGCGACGTACCAGAGGGTGGCGACGAGCAGCAGCGGGATGACTTCGTAGGTGCGGTGATAGACGAGCTGCACCGAGTGGAGCAGGTCCTGGACGGCGATGATGCTGACGATCGAGGTGCCCTTGAGGGTGCCGATCAGCATGTTCCCGGCGGGCGGGACGATGGAGCGCATGGCCTGGGGCAGTACGATCCGCCGCAGCCGGCGCCAGGGGCCGAGCCCGAGCGACTGGGCGGCCTCCAGCTGTCCGGGTTCGACGGAGAGGATGCCACCGCGCACCACCTCGGCGGCGTACGCGGCCTCGTGGAGCGTGAGGCCGATGACGGCGACGGCGAGCGGGCCGAGGAGATCGACCGTGTCGACTCCGAGGATCTGCGGGTAGAGGGCGCCGATGTTGAACCAGAAGAGCAGCTGGACCAGGATCGGCGTGGACCTGAACAGCCAGACGTAGCCCCAACTGACCCCCTGTAGAACCGGGTTGCCGGAAAGCCTCATGACGGCCAGCAGGGTGCCGAGGGCGAAGCCGAGCACCATGACGAGACCCGTGAGCCACAGGGTGAGGCCGAGGCCGCGCAGCACCGGACCGGTGGTGAGGTGGTCACCGACGACGCCCCATTGGAAGGCGTCGTTCCGGACCACCGAGACCAGCGCCCCGGCGAGGAGCAGCAGGACGGCGACCGCCGCCGCCCACCGGCCGGTCCGGCGCACGGGCACGACGCGCGGCACGGTGTCGCCGGCACCCTGGGCGGGTGGGGAGGTGAGCTGTCCCTGGTGAAGGGTGTCAGTCTGCGCGGGCATACGGGGCTCCGTGGATGCAGAGATCGAACACGGTACGTGCCTACAGCGCGAACACAACGTGGGCCGGGCCCCTCAGCGCCGATCCGGTTCCGAGACAATCGTTGCCAGGGGCATGTTGTCAAGCGTGTCCATACTGTGAGCCGCGGGTACGGACGCGGTTGACGAGTACCCGGATGCCTGTTCCACTGAGGCCATGTACGCGCAGCAGTGGCTGGTCACCCGCTCCCACATCGACTTCGGTCGCGTGTGGTCCTGTTCCTGTTGAGCTGACCCCGCTGCCTCTCCGCGCTCCTCCGCTCGCGCCCCTTTCCGCGCCCGAGCACCTTTCCCGCGTGCCTTCACGTACACAACACCGTTCCGCCCTCCCCTCGTTCAGCTGATCTCCCGCCCGTCGCTCCGTGCTGCCCACGCACCGGAGCGCCGTCGACGAATCCGGAGAGTTTCCGTCATGCCCCGCTCCAGGCACACCGCTGCCTTCACCCTGATCACCGTCGCCGCGCTCGCTCTCACCGGCTGCGGGTCGGGTGACCCGGCGGCCGCACCGGCCGGTGCGGGGACCTCCGGCAAGGGGAGGATCCCCACGGCCGATGTGGTCTCGTCGGTGAGGAAGGACCCGGCGGCGGCGAAGCTCCTGCCCGCGGAGGTACGCGAATCCGGCACCCTCACCCTCGCCTCCGGCGTCGGCACCCCGCCCGGGGCGTTCTACCTGGAGGACGGCAGGACCCTGGCCGGCGCGGACATCGACTTCGCGGACGCGGTGGCCCGGGCGCTGGGACTCAAGCTGAAGCGTGAGGTCGCCTCGTTCGAGGCGGTCCTGCCGGCCCTGGGCAGCGGCAAGTACGACCTGGGCACCGGCAACTTCGGGGTGACCGACGAGCGCCGGAGGACGATCGACTTCGTGACGTACATCAACGACGGCCAGGGCTTCGCCGTCCGCGACGACAGCGATCTCAAGGACGTCACCGACCTCACCCAGCTCTGCGGACTGACCGTGGGCACCAGCGCCGGAACCACGTTCGAGGCGACGCTGGAGGAGAACAAGCACCTGTGCGCCGACGCGGGCGAGGAGGCGTACGAGGTGAAGACGTACGCCGACCAGGCCGCCGTCTGGATCTCGCTCCAGCAGGGACGCAGCGATGTCGTCATGTCGACGATCAACGGGCTGCGCTACGCCGTGACCCAGCAGAAGGGGCTGCGCTTCCTCAACGAGTTCAAGCGGCTCGACGTCGGCTTCGCCTTCAGGAAGGGCACCCCGCTGGCGCCCGCCTTCCAGGCGGCGGTCAACAGCCTCAAGGCGGACGGGACCTACGACCGCATCCTGAAGAAGTGGGGCACCGGCGAGTCGGCGATCACCACGTCGCGGATCTCGCCGCCCGAGATCAGGTGAGGCACCCGGGACCGGGGTCAGGTGAGCATGAGCCGGGCGCGTTTGCCTGACGCCCCTGTCAGCAGTCACATCCGCAGTCGCAGTTGCAACAGCCGTCTTCCCCGCAGCAGTTGCCGCAGCAGTCACAGGCATCGCAGCAGCTCCCGCAGTCACACTTGTGGCAGAGCCCCTCGCGCTCCTGACCGCTCCACGGGTCGTGGAAGGTGCCGGCGCAGCACATCTGGCAGGTGCAGGCGAGGCCGGCCCAGACCAGGCAGCCGGCTATCAGGCCGCGCCGGCGGGGCGGCTCGGGCGGGAGGGGCGGACCGGTCGGGCCGCCGGGTGTCGTCGGCGCGTACGGGTTGCCGGGCGGCGGGCCGAAGGAGCCCGAGGGCTGCCCGTCCCGCGGGTGCGAGCACGAGGTGGAGCCGAAGGCCCGGTCCACCGAGCGCCGCAGCTCGTGCACGAGCAGTACGTGCGCCAGTCGCCCGTCGGTGAATTCCACGTCCCGCATCGCCAGGCGCACCCCGTGCAGCGCGTCGTCGCAGAGCCTTCGGGCCTCGGCGAGCGGGGTGCCGGTCGCGGTGAGCGGGTTCCAGGCACCCGACGCGGAGTCAGCCGCCTTGTCCTCCACGGCGTCCAGCAGATGGGCCAGCCGCCCGAAGAGTCGTCCGGCCTCGGCGAGCGGCGTCGCGTTCCCCGGCCGGCCCGCGAGTACGGCGGTGTGCGCGAAGGCCGCGGCCGTCGCCGTCTCGGTGGGTTCGGTGACCGTCAGCAGCGGGGTGCCGGGCCCCGCGAGGGACTCGATTCCGGTCTGCCGGTCGACCGCGTCGACCAGGACCGCCGTGTCGAAGCCGAGCTCCGCCCCGGTCCGCGCCCCGGCCCTGTCCCAGCTCGCGGCGACCCTGCGCGCCGCGGCGGCGACCGGGCGGCGCTTCAACAGCCCGTCCCGGTCGGCCACGTGGTCACGCACCTTGGCCGACGCCAGCACCAGGGAGACGGCGGCGGCGAGCCTGGCGCCTTCGCCCCGGGCGACCGGCGCGGTCCGCATGGAGCGCAGCGGACAGGGGCCCGCGGTGCGCCGCTGCGCGGGAGTACGTTCTGCCTGAGCCTCCGTCAGGACCGAGACGATCAGTCCGTCGTAGTTCGTGACGACCCGGGCGAACTGCCCGTGGTCCGCGCGAAGGGCGAGGCAGAGCCCGCAGAGATGGGCCATCCACTCGGCCTTGAGCCCTTCGGACAGCCGATGGGTACAGGGCCTGACGATTCCGAACACGACGATCCCCCGGGAGCCGTTCACCTGATGCGCCGCGCTCGTGCACACGCGCGGCGTGCATCGTATCGAGTGACCCGTTCACCCGTACGTCCCCTCCGTCACCCGTACGGACGGGAACTCATATTTTCCTTCCGCAAGCCGCCCTGTACGGCAGGAACCCTGACGAACCGCCACATGTTCTGCACCAGTAGCGTCACGAATCCCCTGCGCGCCGACTATCCCCTTGGCGCAGTATCCGCATCATGGACGACCATAGGGATAGGAAAGACAGGAACCAACCGCGGTGAGAGGAGGCGTCCATGGGATCGGTGCGCAAGGCAAGTGCCTGGCTGGGCCTCGTGGAGGACAACGACGAGCGGTACTACGACGACGAGTACTCCGAGGATGCAGAGACCGGCACGAACCAGCCGTGGGTGACGGATCCCCGCGTACAGGTGGTTTCCGAGAAGGCCGAGAACACGGGCCGTCGGATCGCCACCGTCACCCCGGACAGCTTCCGGGACGCGCGCGGCATCGGTGAGCTCTTCCGGGACGGCGTTCCGGTGATCGTCAACCTCACGGCCATGGATCCCACCGACGCCAAGCGCGTCGTGGACTTCGCCGCGGGCCTGACCTTCGGCCTGCGCGGCTCGATCGAGCGCGTGGCCACCAGAGTCTTCCTGCTGACCCCCGCCCACACCCAGGTGGTGACGGGCGAAGCCGCCGGCCGGCAGGCCGACGGCTTCTTCAACCAGAGCTGAGCGAGGCGCTCGCCGGACAGGTCCGGTTTCGGCGGTTCCGGTCTACCGGAAGGCGTCCAGACCGGTGAGCGCCTTGCCCAGCACCAGCTGGTGCATCTCCACGGTGCCCTCGTAGGTGAGCACCGACTCCAGATTCGTCGCGTGGCGCATCACCGGGTACTCCAGCGAGATCCCGTTGGCGCCGAGGATCGTGCGCGAGGTACGGCAGATCTCGATCGCCTCCCGCACGTTGTTGAGCTTTCCGAAACTGACCTGCTCCGGGCGGAGCCTGCCCGCGTCCATCCGGCGGCCCAGATGGTGGGCGAGCAGGATGCCCTTGTGGAGCTCCAGGGCCATGTCCGCGAGCTTGGCCTGGGTGAGCTGGAAGCCGCCGATCGGCCGGCCGAACTGCTCGCGGCCCTTCGCGTAGTCCACGGCCGCCTCGAAGCTGGCGCGCGCCGCGCCCATCGCTCCCCAGACGATTCCGTAGCGGGCGTGGCTCAGACAGCTGAGCGGTCCGCGCAGCCCGGTGACGTCCGGCAGGACCGCGTCGGCGGGCAGCCGTACACCGTCCAGGACCAGCTCGCTGGTGACGGAGGCGCGCAGGGACCACTTGTGCCGGATCTCGGGCGCGGAAAATCCGGGGCTGTCCGTGGGTACGACGAAGCCGCGGATCCCGGAGCCGCCGTCACACTCGCCGGTCTGCGCCCAGACGACGGCGACCCCGGCGACCGATCCGTTGGTGATCCACATCTTGCGGCCGGTGAGGATCCAGTCCTCGCCGTCCCGCTTGGCGTACGTACGCATCCCGGCCGGGTCCGAGCCGTGGTCGGGCTCGGTGAGTCCGAAGCAGCCGATGGTCTCGCCGGCCGCCATGCCCGGCAGCCACCGCCGCTTCTGCTCCTCGGAGCCGAAGCGGTGGATCGCGTACATGGCGAGGGAGCCCTGGACGGAGACCAGCGAGCGGATCCCGGAGTCGGCGGCCTCCAGCTCCAGGCAGGCCAGGCCGTACTGCACGGCGGTCGCGCCCGCGCAGCCGTATCCCTCCAGGGACATGCCCAGTGCGCCGAGGGAGCCCAGTTCGCGGGCGAGCTCATGGATGCCGGGGAGCTCGCCGTTCTCGTACCACTCGGCGATGTGCGGCAGGATCCGGTCGGTGGCCCAGCTCCGCACGGTGTCGCGGATCGCGAGGTCCTCCGGGTCGAGGAGATCGTCGATGCCGAGCGGGTCGGCCGGGTCGAACGGCGGGAGTTTCGACGGCTTCACGGACATGGAAATGCCTCCGGCGGCTCGCACGGACTAAAACTAGCAGTGGTAGTTACAGCGTCGTGCTGACGTTACGGCTCAGTGTGCCGCCCGTCCAGAGCCGGTGGCCTCGGCGGGTTCGCGCCGCGCGGGCAGCGGGAACCGCCGCCCCGGCCTGTCCTGCGCGGGCAGCCCCCGGGGCTCGGCGCGTGGCCCTGCGACCACCGCCCGATCCGGCAGTGCGGGCCCGGGAACCACGGCCTCCGCGCTCCCTGTGGGCTCCGCGGCCTTCACCCCGCAGGCCTCCCTGGCCGAGGAGCAGTCCATGACCCGGGGCAGCCGCAGCGATGCGAGCGCGCCGAGCAGCAGCAGGCCCGCGCTCACCAGCAGCGTGACGTGCAGACCGTCGACGAAGGCGTGCCGAGCCGTGTCGCGCAGCAGCTCGCCCATGGGGCCGCTCAGCTGCCCCGCCACCTGGTAGGCCTCACCGAGCGAATTCGACGCGGCGGCGCCCGCCGCGGCCGGCACGCCCTCCTCGTGGAGCCGGGAGAGGCCGGGGGCGTAGGCGGCGTTCATGACGCTGCCGAGCAGCGCGATGCCGAGGCCGGCTCCCAGCTGGTAGGAGGTCTCGCCTATCGCGGCCGCCCCGCCGGCCCGTTCCGCGGGGGCCTCGCTCAGCATCGACTCGTACGCGCCGAAGAGGGTGGACTGCAGCCCGAAGCCCAGCAGCACGAAGCCGACGGTGAGCAGCGCGGGCCGGTCGTGCTGCCCCATCAGGGTCAGCAGCAGCACCGAGGCCGCCGTGAGCACGAAGCCCCAGCCGACCATGCGGCGCGGCCCGACGCGGCTCAGGGTGTACGAGCCCGTGGCACCCGCGGCCATGGCGGCGAAGGTCAGCGGCAGGAGGCGCAGACCGGTCTCCAGCGGGCCGAGGTCCAGGACCAGCTGGAGGTACTGGACGGCGATCAGCTCCAGGCCGACCAGTGCCAGCATGGCCAGGACGATGCAGCCGACCGCGGTGGTGAAGGCGGGCCGGGCGAACATCGCGATGTCGATCAGCGGATGCTCACGTCGCCTCTGCCTGCGGGTGAAGAGGACGAGCAGCGCCGCGCCGGTCAGCAGCGGGCCGAGGGTGGCGAGGTCAAGCACCCCCTCGCCGCCGCCCGCTCGCTTGATCCCCAGGACGACGCCGAGCACACCGGCCGCGGCCGTCAGCGCGCCGACCACGTCCCAGGGTCCTTCGTCCGAGCCGCGGGACTCGGGCAGCAGCCAGCGCGCGACCGGCAGGATCAGGGCCATGAGCGGGATGTTGATCAGGAAGACCGAACCCCACCAGTAGTGCTCGACGAGGAATCCGCCGATGACCGGTCCGGTGGCGGCCCCCACGGCGGCGACCGCGCTCCATATCCCGATGGCCCGGGCACGCTCGCGGCGGTCCGGGAAGACCTGGCGGAGTATCGAGAGGGTCGCGGGCATGATCATCGCGCCGCCGACGCCGAGCAGGGCCCGGGCCGCGATCAGTACACCGGGGCTGTCGGCGACTGCCGCGACGGCCGAGGCCATCCCGAAGAAGGCGTAGCCGAACAGCAGGACGCGGCGTCTGCCGATCCGGTCACCGAGCGTGCCGAAGAGGATCAGCAGAGAGGCGCACACGAGCGGGTAGGCGTCCACGATCCACAGCAGGCCGACGGCACTCGGCCGCAGGTCCTCGGTGACGGCGGGGACGGCCACGTGCAGGACGGTCGCGTCGAGCGCGACCAGCAGAAGACTGAGGCAGAGGACGACCAGGACGGCCCATCGGTTGGCACCGTCGGCTGCCGCACGCAGCCGGGTCACGGCCGTGGACGTCCCGGTCATGTACGTACCTCCCACAATGAGTCCCTCGCGCTCGGCAGACCTACGGGGGCACCGGTTCCGGCCCCTCAGGCCCGGCATCGACGGGCGAGTGAGCCGTCAGCGTACGCGAGTTCCACGTGGTCACACGTGGTCCATCTCATACCGTCGCCCGCCCTGGAGTGTGTCCTACGCCACTCCGGCCCCGTCGGCGGGGGCCCCTGCGGACCCGCCGTGACCGGGCGGGAACGGAGCGCCGCCCACTCCTCCCGCACCCCCGGGAGCCCACACCCGCGGGCGGCCCGCGGATCCCCCCAATGGCCGGTCGAATGCATTCCCGCACCGCACTGGGCCATTTCATCGACGATCAAACATTCCTGCGAATTACCGTCCCCATGAATGCCCTGGGGGTCCGATCCGATTCCCCGCGACGCATCGAATGGATACCGGTCTGAGACAAAGTCCACATCACATCGTCATCACAAATACGCGGGATCGGCCGGATCCCACACTCACTCGCTGTAACGTCCATTGCGTGCGTACCGACATCTTTGCCCGTCTGGACCGGGAGCCGGAACCGCCGAAGATAGAGATCCCGCGGATGAGTCCTCACCGCATCGCTCTCTTCGGCGGGACTTTGGCGTTCTATCTCGCCATCGTCGTCGCCGTGCTCGTCTCCTCCTGGCTGGTGGCCCTCGACTGGAAGATCATGCTGTTCCGGCCCTATCAGCAGTGGCCAGGGGTCCATGCCTTCCTCGACTACTACGTCGTGCTCGGCCAGCGCGGCCCCACGGCCGTGATGGTCGCCGCCTGGCTCGGCTGGCGCTCCTGGCGCCAGCACACGCTGCGCCCCCTGCTCACACTGGGCACCGCGCTGCTGCTGCTCAATGTGACGGTCGGCGCGGTCAAGCTCGGCCTGGGGCGTCTCGGTCCGCACTACGCCACTCAGATCGGCTCGGCGGAGCTCTACGCCGGCGGCGATATATTTCCTTCGGGCCACACCGCCAACGCCGTGGTGACCTGGGGAATCCTGGCCTACCTGGCCACCACGCCGCGGGCCAGGCGCTATCTGTCGGCCCTCTCGGCGTTCGTCTCCCTGGGCGTGGGGCTGACGACCGTCTACATCGGGACGCACTGGCTCAGCGACGTGCTGCTGGGCTGGGCCGCCGGTCTGCTGATCATGCTGGCGCTGCCCTGGTTCGAGCCGCTGATCACGCGCGCCGAGATCTGGATCCTGTCGGTGCGGGCGCGCTGGCGGACCCGCCGCAGGCTCCGCCGGCCCGCCTCGGACGCTCCGGAAGACCCTGCCCCGGTGGTGCTGCCGCAGGCGCTGGGAGCCGGAGCCACGGACACCGGGAGCAGGAGTCCCGTGCCCGAGCCGTCGGGAACCGCCGCCCACGCGGGCGCGGGCGGCCGGACGCGGGCGCATCCTCCGCACGCGGTGCGTTCGGAGCGGACGCCGCTCACCCCCGCGGGCTCACGCCGTCCGCCGCACACGGACCGTGCCGCCCGGGGCAACACGACCCCGTCCCACCCGGTGGCAGGCGGCTCGGTCGCCCCCTGACCTGCGGGGACGGTACGCACGACCGCTCAGCGCACGGCGAAGGCCCCGACGGACGTCGGGGCCTTCGCTTCGTCGAGGGGCCGTTCAGCCGACCCAGCAGCGGGTCACCGTGGAGGCGTCCACCTCGAAGTTGATCCGTCCGCCACGGAACTCCATGGTGATGACCGTGCCCGGGGCGAGCGCCCGGACCGTGCTCCAGCCACGCGCTCTGGCCTGCGTCTCGGCGGCCCGGGCGTCGAGGCCGACGTACGACTCCGGGGTGTCGTCCGGCTGTGCGGGAGGGCTCGGTATAGGTGCCATACCCCTCACCGTAGGTGCCCCCGCCCCGCGACGGAAGCCGGGGCGGCGGTACCCCTCGGTGCATCCTCATGCACCTCGGCGGTCACGCTTGTGTCACAGCATCCCCACACGTGTTTACGTCGGACACCTTCACCCGGACGCGCGGTCCTGATGTACGGAAAGAGAATTGCGGGCTGCCCGCCGAATACCGCCAGGTGTCCGTCCGAAGTCAATTCCCGGGGAAGGGGCATTACCCGACCCGTGTTTTCCGCTGCGCCCCGGGAGTGCGTGCGGGTGGTCACTTCATCCGGAATTCACTCACCCTTATGCGCCCCTTATATTTCCCCCCGGCCCATCCCCTGCCGCATGCGCCGACGCCTTCACGGGCACCGTGCCCGCGAACCCCCCGGACCGTCGGATCATCCGGAATCAAACGGTCCGGGAACCCTCGGGTCACGGAGGGCCGACATCCAGCGAGGGCCCGACAGTCGCGGAGGGCCCGGCGAGCGGCGAGTGGCCGGGCGGCCGGGTGCGGTCAGCCTGACTTCCTCCCCCGGACCGTGTCGGCGGCCCGGTACCGCAGGGCGTACGCCCCGTCCAGCGCGGTGCCCCGGGAGCGGTGCCACGCGGTGCGCAGGACGCTCTGTGAGCGGCGACCAGCGCCGCCCCGCGCGGCCAGCTCGGAGAAGAGCGCCTCGTGCCGTTCCGCGATCGGTGCCGGGTCGAATCTCTCCGAGGAGGCCAGGGCGGCCCGCCCCATCCGGCGCCGCAGCTCGTCGTCGTCCATCAGTCCGAGCAGGGCTCCGGCGAAGGCCCGGGTGTCCCCCAGTGGCACCAGCCGTCCGTCCGTGCCGTCGTCGATGATCTCGGCCGGACCGTGCGGGCAGTCCGTGGCGACGACGGGCACCCCGCAGCGCATCGCCTCCACGATGGTCATGCCGAACGACTCCCGCTCGGAGGTGACCGCCGCGATCGAGCCTTTGGGCCACTCCGCCTCCATCGGGTGGACCGACCCCATGAGGTGGATCCTGTCCCGCAGGCCGAGCGTGTCGACGAGCCCGCTCAGCGTCTGCCGTTCGTTGCCGCTGGCGTCGCCGCCGCCGTAGATCCGCAGCCGCCACTCGGGCCGGGCCGCCGCGACCTCGGCGAAGGCGCGGACCAGTACGTCGTACCGCTTGACCCGGTGCAGCCGGCCCGCGGCCACGATCCACTTGGCGTCTCCCCCGGCCGGCTCGCCCGCGGGTTCCGGCACGCTGTTCGGGATGACCTCCACCCGTACACCGGGCAGTCGCAGCCTGGCCCGGTAGTCGCGGGCGTCGGCCTCGGTGACCGTCGTGACCGCGTCGAGGAGCCCGTACCTGTGCCCTATCTCCCTGCGGAGCCGGTAACTGTGGCTGTCCAGGGTGAGGTGTTCCTGGCCGATGCGCACCGGGCCGCGCCGGGCCTGCCGGCTGATGTGGACGTTGAGGCCCGGCCGGGTGCCGACGACGACATCGGCTTCGAGTGAGCCCAGATGGGCCGCGATCCGGCTGTCGGTGAGCCTGCTGTACTGCCGGTGCCTGGTGTCGCCGCGCGGGAACACCGTGGCGGACCGGGCGTGTTCGGCCGCGTCGCCGTCGAAGTCCGGGCTCGACCGGCG
This sequence comes from Streptomyces sp. NPDC058637, assembly GCF_042717325.1. Classification (NCBI taxonomy): domain Bacteria; kingdom Bacillati; phylum Actinomycetota; class Actinomycetes; order Kitasatosporales; family Streptomycetaceae; genus Streptomyces; species Streptomyces sp. NPDC058637. The sequence goes on from NZ_JBHXRD010000008.1 coordinate 207,619, forward strand.
CAGGTCGACGAGATGGCTCATCCGTACGCCGTCGGGGGCACCCAGCGCGGGTGCGTCGCGGTGCCGGAAGACGGAGACGATCTCGACGTCGTGCTGCTCGGCCAGGGTCCCGGCGAGCGTGAAGGTGGTACGGATCGTTCCCCCGATGCCGTACGCGTTGTGAAGCAGAAATGAAATGTGCATTACGTAGTCGTTTCCCCTGTTCGACTGGTCAGTTACGGACCTTACGCGCCGTCAGGTGAGCACACGGACTTCGCACAGGAGTCGTACAGAGCCGTGACAATTCGAACTAATGGCCGTGCATAGCGGGCGCATTCGCGGAATATCCGACTCCGGATCACTTTCGCGACCTGCCGGCGTATCGGCCTGCCCACTCTCCCGCTTTCTCCCCCCGTTTCGCGCGTGACCCGGGCCCCCGGTCGTCCGTTGTCTCTTCATGAGCCGGGAACCGCCCGGCCCACGAACCGAGTTCGAGGAGCCACCCGTGCCGCGCATGCTCGACGTCAGCGAGGACGTACGCGCCGAGATCGGCGATGCCGAAGCCGACCGGCTGCTCGTCGGCGACAGCGCCCCAGGCAGTTACGACTGCACCTCCTGCCGCACCCCCGGCGACTCCGACCAGGAACGCACCAGCACGGTGCTGTTCGTGGGCGACGAGACCGCCGTGCTCGCCTTCGCCCACGCGACCTGCATCCCCTCGCAGGTCGTCCAGGTCGCCGAGGACCAGCTCCAGGGCGCCGTGCGGTCCATCACCGGCAGCGAGCAGAAGGATCCGGAGGGTCTCGTGCCCGAGCAGGCCGTCCTCGGCATCACCAGTGGTCTCGTCCTGATCGAGGACGACCTCCGCCCGGCCCTGGTCGTCGAACCGACCGGCCCGATCGCCCGGCCCGGCACCGACGGCCGCGACGGCGACCAGTTCCTCCAGCTGCTGCTGGAGCAGGGCTTCCTGCCCACGCCCGACCTGAACCGGCTGCCGGGCGTGCTTCCCGGCTGGTCGGTCCTGCTCGCCATGGGCCAGCTGCACGCCGTGCTGCAGCCGGGCGCCGGCGGTGGCAACGCGGTCGCCTGGTGGCAGGCCCATCAGCCGCTCCAGGTCACCGAGGGCTGGCGGGCGGCGGCGAACAAGTCGCAGACCGTGCTCGTCTTCGCCTCCCCGGTGGGCTCGATCGGCCAGCAGCCGCGCGAGGACCTGCTGCGTGACGCTCTGGACAAGGCCGCGGTCAACGGCCTCCTGGTCGCCGCGTCGATGCCGCTTGCCGGGACCTGATCGTGTCCGTCCTGTCCTCCCGCACCCGCCGAACAGCGATTTCTCCGCCGGGCCCGCATCCGACGGGCGGCGGGGTCGTTGGCACCTACGTGCACTCATACGACCCTTCTCGCCAGCAGCAGAACCCGATCCCGGCCATGCGTCCGTCGCAGGAACCCTCGGGCGGCAAGTCCCCCACCCCGATCTACGACGCGCTGTACTCCGAGTACCGGCGGTCGTTCAGGGCACTCCCGGGGGACCGGAGCGGTGAGGAGAATCTCGGCTTCAGAACGTTCGGTACCGGGATGTTCGGCAGCCGTGCGCCGCTGAGCGGCCGTACGGCGGCGAACGGCCAGGGGAGCCAGAGCGGGCACGCTGGGAACCTCGGCTCCTGGCAGCGGGTGGGACGGCATGCCGGGCGGGCCAGGCCCGCGGCCCTGCCGCCCGGGTCCACCGACGCCTGACGGCAGGCACGGCTGACGGCTCACGGCGAAGCCCCGGATCCCCCGCTCGACGCGGGGGGTCCGGGGCTTCGCCGTGAGCCGTGTGCCGTGTGTCTACTTCTTGCGGCCGCGCTTCTCGCGCACCCGGACGGAGATGTGCAGCGGCGTGCCCTCGAAGCCGAACTCCTCGCGCAGGCGGCGCTCGACGAAGCGGCGGTAGCCGTGCTCCAGGAAGCCGGAGGCGAAGAGCACGAACCGCGGCGGCTTGACGCCGGCCTGGGTGCCGAAGAGGATGCGGGGCTGCTTGCCGCCGCGCACCGGGTGCGGGTGGGAGGCGACGATCTCACCGAGGAAGGCGTTCAGCCGACCGGTCGGGATGCGGGTCTCCCAGCCCTCGATCGCGGTCTCGATCGCCGGGACCAGCTTCTCCATGTGCCGGCCGGTGACGGCCGAGACGTTGACGCGGGGAGCCCAGGCGACCTGCGCGAGCTCCGTCTCGATCTCGCGCTCCAGGTAGTAGCGACGCTCCTCGTCGAGGGTGTCCCACTTGTTGAAGGCGAGCACGATCGCACGGCCCGCTTCCACGGCCATCGTGACGATCCGCTGGTCCTGGACACTGATGGACTCGCTGGAGTCGATCAGGATGACGGCGACCTCGGCCTTCTCCACGGCGGCGGCCGTACGGAGCGAGGCGTAGTAGTCCGCGCCCTCCTGGAGGTGGACCTTGCGGCGGATGCCGGCCGTGTCGATGAACTTCCAGGTGACGCCGCCGAGCTGGATCAGCTCGTCGACCGGGTCGCGCGTGGTGCCGGCGAGCTCGTTGACGACGACGCGGTCCTCGTTGGCGACCTTGTTCAGGAGCGAGGACTTGCCGACGTTCGGACGGCCGATGAGCGCGATGCGGCGCGGGCCGCCGAGGGCCGTGCCGAACGTCTGGGCCGGGGCCTCGGGCAGCGCCTCCAGCACGGCGTCGAGCATGTCGCCGGTGCCGCGGCCGTGCAGCGAGGAGACCGGGTGGGGCTGGCCGAGACCGAGCGACCAGAGCGCGGTCGCGTCCGCCTCGCCGCTCTGTCCGTCGACCTTGTTGGCGCACAGGACGACGGGCTTCTTGGCCTTGCGCAGCAGTCTGACGACGGCCTCGTCGGTGTCGGTGGCGCCGACCGTCGCGTCGACGACGAAGACGACGGCGTCAGCCGTCGAGATCGCGTACTCGGCCTGGGCGGCGACGGAGGCGTCGAGACCCAGTACGTCCTGCTCCCAGCCGCCGGTGTCGACGAGCCTGAAGCGGCGGCCGGCCCATTCGGCCTCGTAGTTCACCCGGTCACGGGTGACGCCCGGCTTGTCCTGCACGACGGCCTCACGGCGGCCGAGGATGCGGTTCACCAGGGTCGACTTGCCGACGTTGGGGCGGCCGACGACGGCGAGGACGGGAAGGGGTCCGTGACCGGCCTCACCGATCGCACCCTCGACGTCCTCGAGGTCGAACCCCTCCTGCGCGGCGAGCTCCATGAACTCCGCGTACTCGGCATCGCCAAGTGCTCCGTGCTCGTGGTCCGAGCCGTCGGAGTGAATCTGGTCGTTCATGAAGTCCGTTCCCTCTTTGCATCATCATCGATGGGCCACGATCGCGCGGCCCACTACTCAAGTCTCGCAGCACCTAGCGCCCGGTGAGGCGCCTGGCGTCCTCCAGGTGCGCGGTCAGCTTTCCCTGGATCCGGAGCGTCGCCTCGTCCAGTGCCTTCCTGGTGCGCCGCCCGCTGTCGTCGCCGGCCTGGAAGGCGTCGCCGAAGACGACGTCGACCCGGCTGCGCAGCGGAGGCAGTGCCGGTATCAACCGTCCGCGACGCCCGGTGCTTCCCAGGACCGCCACGGGAACGATCGGCGCCCCGCCGCGTACCGCGAAGTACGCGAGTCCTGCCCGCAGGGAGGCGAAGTCGCCCTCGCCCCTGGTGCCCTCGGGGAAGATCCCGAGGACCCCGCCGTCCCCCAGCACGCCGAGGGCGTGGGTGATGGCGGTGCGGTCGACGGTCGCGCGGTCCACCTTGAGCTGACCGATTCCGCGCAGGAACGGGTCGAGGGGACCGACGAACGCCTCCCTCTTGATCAGGAAGTGGACGGGCCGGGGCGCGGTGCCCATCAGCATCGGACCGTCGATGTTGTGTGCGTGGTTCACCGCGAGTATGACGGGTCCGGCGGTGGGTACCCGCCACGCACCGAGCACACGGGGTCTGAAGAGCCCGTACACGAGCCCGATGCCGATCCCGCGCCCGACGGCCGCTCCGCGCGGTGTGGGCGCGGTGGTGGCTTCGGTCACTTCGCGGCCTGCTTCTCCCCGACGAGGGTGACGACGCACTCGATGACCTGCTGGAGGGTCAGCTCGGTGGTGTCCACCTCGACCGCGTCCCCGGCCTTGGCCAGCGGCGAGGTCTTCCGGCCGGAGTCGGCGGCGTCCCGCTTGATCAGCGCCTCCTTCGTGGCGGCGAGGTCGGAGCCCTTGACCTCACCGCTGCGCCGGGCGGCGCGCGCCTCCGGGGAGGCGGTCAGGAAGATCTTGATGTCGGCGTCGGGCAGCACCGTCGTACCGATGTCCCGGCCCTCGACGACGATGCCCCGCTCGGCTTCCGCGGCGATGGAGCGCTGCAGGTCGGTGATCAGTGTGCGCACCTCGGGGACCGCGCTGACGGCGCTGACCTCGGAGGTGACCTCCTGGGTGCGGATCGGGCCGGAGGCGTCCTCGCCGTCGACGGTGATCGTCGGGGCGGCCGGGTCGGTGCCGGAGACGATGACCGGCTTGGCGGCGGCGGTGGCGATCTCGGCGGGGTTGCGCACGTCGATGCCGTTGTTCAGCATCCACCACGTGATCGCCCGGTACTGGGCGCCGGTGTCCAGGTAGCTGAGGCCGAGCTGGGCGGCGACGGCCTTGGAGGTGCTCGACTTGCCGGTGCCGGAGGGCCCGTCGATGGCGACGATCACTGCGGCCGGGGCGGTCCGGGCGGCGGCACTTACGGTTTCCACGGTGGTGGACACCTTCCTGGTACACGGGGTGGGCGGAGCGGGGCAGGGCACGCCCTCCCCACAAGGTTACCGAGTGCGGGGAGGGCACTTGTACCCCTCTCGGCCCCGTCCCCCTTGGGGTGGGCCCGCTACGGGCGGATCGACCAGCCCCGCTCGCTGAGCTCCGCGCCCAGTGCGGACGCCGCGCTCGGCTCGACCATCAGCTGGACCAGTCCGGCCTGCTGCCCGGTGGCGTGATCGATGCGTACGTCCTCGATGTTGACCCCGGCCCGCCCGGCGTCGGCGAAGATCCTGGCCAGTTCGCCGGGCCGGTCGCCGATGAGCACGGCCACGATCTCGTACGAGGCCGGGGCGGCGCCGTGCTTGCCCGGCACCCTGACCCGGCCGGCGTTGCCGCGGCGCAGGACGTCCTCGATGCCTTCGGTGCCCGCGCGGCGCTTGTCCTCGTCGGCGGACTGGAGGCCGCGCAGCGCCCGTACGGTCTCGTCGAGGTCGGTGGCGACGCCGGCCAGGACGTCGGCGACCGGGCCGGGGTTGGCGGAAAGGATCTCCACCCACATCCGGGGGTCGGACGCGGCGATCCGCGTGACGTCCCTGATCCCCTGGCCGCACAGGCGTACGGCGGTCTCGTCGGCCTCCTCCAGGCGGGCGGCGACCATCGACGAGATCAGCTGCGGGGTGTGGGAGACCAGGGCGACGGCACGGTCGTGGGCGTCGGCGTCCATGACGACGGGGACCGCGCGGCAGAGCGCGACCAGTTCCAGGGCGAGGTTGAGGACCTCGGTGTCGGTGTCCCGGGTCGGGGTGAGGACCCAGGGGCGGCCCTCGAAGAGGTCGGCGGTGGCCGCGAGGGGCCCGGAGCGCTCCTTGCCGGCCATCGGGTGCGTCCCGATGTACGGCGTGAGGTCGATGCCGAGCGCCTCCAGCTCGCGGCGGGGGCCGCCCTTGACGCTGGCGACGTCGAGGTAGCCGCGGGCGATCCCGTCGCGCATGGCGGCGGCCAGCACGGAGGCGGTGTGCGCGGGCGGTACGGCGATGATCGCCAGGTCGACGGGCCCGGCCGGGGTGTCCTCGGTCCCCGCTCCGAGCGCCGCGGCCGTGCCGGCCGACGAGGCGTCCCGGTCGACGAGGTGGACGTGGATGCCGCGCCCGGAGAGGGCGAGGGCTGCGGAGGTGCCGACCAGGCCGGTTCCGATGACGACGGCTGTTCTCACTGGGCGATGTCCTTGCGGAGGGCGCCGGTGGCGCCGAGGTAGACGTGACCGATCTCCGCCTTGGAGAGATATGTCTCGACGTGGGCGAGGATGCGGACCACCCGGGGCATGGCACCGGCGATGTCGAGCTCCTGGGCGCAGATCAGCGGTACGTCGACGATGCCCAGCCCCCGCGCGGCGGCGGCCGGGAAGTCGCTGTGCAGGTCGGGGGTGGCGGTGAACCAGACGCTGATCAGGTCGTCGGCGACGAGCTGGTTGCGCTCCAGGACGGCGGTGAGGAGTGCGCCCACCCGCTCGTCCATGTGTCCGGCTTCGTCCCGCTCCAGCTGGACGGCTCCACGGACCGCTCGTACCGCCACGTCGTACCCCTCGTTCCCTCGTTCTGTGTGCTGCTTCAGCCTAGAGGTGCGGCGGGGCCCGTGGCCGCCCTGCTCTGTCCTTGAGACACCGCGGCGGCGTGCACGGCGAGGAGGGTGCGCCAGATCCGCCCGGCGAGCTGTTCCGGGGTGGCGTCGGTGCGGTCGTGGACCCAGTCGGCGAGCATCCCGGTGAACAGGCCGGCGACGGCGCTCGCGGTGAGGTCGTGGCCGCTTCCCCCGGGCCTGCGCCGGCGCAGCTCGTCGAGGCTGTACTGCCGGAGCTCCTGGTGCAGCAGTTCCCCGAGAGGGCCGCCGCCGCCCCGACCGAGCAGGCCGCGGTGTACGGCGGCCCGGCCGCGGATCTCCCGGAGCAGGGTGAGGAGTTCCTGAGGCGGCGCGTCCGGGCCGGGCGGAGTACGGTCCCAGGCGTGCAGGGCCTCGACCGCCTCCCGTACGACGTCGGCGCAGGCGTCCACGGCCAGGGCGCGCAGATCGTCGTAGTGCAGGTAGAAGGTGGCGCGCCCGACACCGGCCCCGCGCACGACGTCCGCCACGCCGATCCGGTCCAGCGGCCGGTCCGCGCAGGCTTCCAGCAGTGCGGCGCGGAGCCTGCCGCGGGTGCGTGCCGTACGGGGGTCGCCGCTGCCGTCCGTCGCCGCCGGTGCCATGCGTCTCAGCCCGCGAGGAGGACGAGGGCGAGTGCGACGGCGGCGGGCGCCGCCTGGACGTAGAGGATCTTGCGGCTGACGGTGGCCGCGCCGTAGACCCCGGCGACGATCAGGCAGCTCAGGAAGAAGATCTGCGCCTGGTGGGCGACGGGATCGCCCGCCACCAGGCTCCAGACCAGCCCGGCGGCCATGAACCCGTTGTAGAGCCCCTGGTTGGCGGCGAGGGTGGCGCTCGCCCTGGAGAACTCCTCGGTGGTGCCGAAGGCCTTGCGGCCGCGCGGGGTGTCCCAGAGGAACATCTCCAGGACGAGGAAGTAGGCGTGGATCAGCGCGACGAGCGCGACCAGCACCTGGGCGGCGGTCTGCATGATGTCCGGCCTCCTGTGGCAGATTTCCTGGACACCTGACCAGGAAGTAATTTCCTGGACGACTGTACAGGAAGTCTCCGTATCGCCACTCTCCCGGGCGCATCCGCCGCCCGGTTGCTTCGTCCGAGCGGCCCACGGCGCCACGATGCCCCTCATCGACCACCACGCGAGGAGAGCCATGAACGCACGGCGAAGGACGGTCCTCACCGCGGGCGCCGCCGCACTGGCGGCCGGCTGCGGCTCGTCCGGCGACGGGGGTGGGGACAGCGACGGGAGCACGGCCCCGGCCACCGCTGCCGAGACCCCGGGAACCTCCGCGGCGGAGCTGACCCGGACCTCCGACGTCCCGGTCGGCGGCGGCACGGTCCTCAAGGACCGCAAGGTCGTGGTGACCCAGCCGGAGGCGGGCGACTTCAAGGCCTTCTCCGCGGTCTGCACCCACGCGGGCTGCCTCGTCTCGTCGGTCGGGGACGGCACGATCAACTGCGCCTGCCACGGCAGTAGGTTCGGCATCACGGACGCCGCGGTCGAGGCGGGGCCCGCGTCGCGGCCGCTGCCCGTGGAGCGGATCACCGTCGAGGGCGACAGCATCCGGCTCGGGTAGGGCCCCTCCCCCGGGTGGTGGTCGGCCCGCGTACCCTCGCGCGCATGATCACCCCTGAGGCCGAGGCCCTCGTACGCGATCACACGGTCTACTCGTGCGTGATGGGTTCCCGCGCGTTCGGGCTGGCCACCGACGGCAGTGACACGGACCGGCGTGGGGTCTTCCTCGCGCCGGCTCCGCTGTTCTGGCGCTTCACCAAGCCCCCCACCCATATCGACGGGCCCGCCGAGGAGCAGTTCTCCTGGGAACTGGAGCGCTTCTGCGAGCTGGCGCTCCGGGCCAACCCCAACGTCCTGGAGTGCCTGCACTCGCCGCTCGTGGAGCGGATCGACGACACCGGCCGGGAACTCCTCGGTCTGCGCGGGGCGTTCCTGTCCCGCCGGGCCCACGAGACGTTCGTCCGCTACGCGCTGGGCCAGCGCAGGAAGCTGGAGGCGGACATCCGGCAGTACGGCGCCCCGCGCTGGAAGCACGCCATGCACCTGCTGCGGCTGCTGGCGAGCTGCCGGGACCTGTTGCGGACGGGTGAGCTGGTCATCGAGGCCGGTGACGCGCGGGACGAACTCCTCGCGGTGAGGCGGGGCGAGGTCCCGTGGTCCGAGGTGGAGCGGCGGATGACGCGCCTGGCCGAGGAGAACGACGAGGCGGCCGGCCGTTCACCGCTCCCGCCGGAGCCGGACCGGGAACGCGTGGAGGCGTTCCTGGTCCGGACCCGCCGGGCGTCCGCGGTGACCGGCTAGCCGGGCCGGGCGCGGACCACCAGATCGTGCGGCGCGTCGAAGCCGGACGCGGCGCCGGGCAGCGACGATCCGGCCTGGGCCTCGTCGAGGGCGGTGTGCGGCGCCGCGAGCGGGGCGTGGTCGCGGGTCAGGACGGCCGGCGCCGGTGCGGTCAGCTCCGCGTGGAGCGCGGTGGTGTGCGCGACCGGCCGGGGACAGCGGTTGCTCCAGTACGCGGCCGTCGGGTTTCGGCACGAGACGGACGAACGCCGTGGGTGACGAGGTCCGTCTCGGCCCCGTCGCGGTCCCACACGCGCGTGCGTGTCTCCTGAGGGTCGCGCAGTCCGACGGGATCCTCCGCGGGAAGGACGTGGACCCCCCGCAGGTCCACGTCCGAGTCGCGCGAGGGAATGCCGTACAGATGCGCGCCGGAGACCGTGGCGATCAGGAGCGGGCCCGGTTCCTCGGCGAGGACCGGGGTGAGGTCGGCGACCGGCAGCCCGGCCCGCGGGAGGGGCGTCGTGTCGAGGCGCACGGGTCAGGCGTCCCAGAGCGCGCCGAGCGACAGCAGGTCGCTCCGGTACTCGATGCGTTCCGACCACTCCTTGGGCCAGGCGCCCGCCCCGAGATGCGCCCCGGCCAGCGCCCCTGTCAGGCAGCCGATCGAGTCGGAGTCGCCCCGGGTGCAGGCGGCCCGGCGCAGCGCGGTGACCGGTTCCTCCGGGAAGAGGAGGAAGCAGTGCAGGGCCGTGGCGAGGGCCTCCTCGGCGATCCAGCCGTCGCCGGTCGTCTCGCAGGGGTCGGTCTCCGGGGACGGGTCACGCAGGGCGTCCTGCACCCTGCCCAGCGCGGCCAGGCACTCGTCCCAGCCGCGCCGGATGTACGCCTCGGGTGAGGCGTCGCCCGCGTACCGCCAGAGGTCGCCGAGCCAGCGCTCCAGGTAGCGGCCGCTGTTCTCGTAGGCGTAGCTGCGCAACTGGCCGACCAGCCCGAGGGGTTCGGCCCCCTGTGTCAGCAGGAACACCGCGCGGGCCATCAGGTCCGAGGCGGCCAGGGCGGTGGGGTGGCCGTGGGTGAGTGCGGCCTGGAGCTGCGCGGCGCCGGAGCGCTGCTCCTCGCTGAGGCCGGGTACGAGCCCGACCGGTGCCACCCGCATGTTGGCGCCGCAGCCCTTGGAGCCGGTCTGGCTGGCCTCCTGCCAGGGCCGTTCGCCGTCCAGCAGGCGGCAGGCCGTCATGCAGGTGCGGCCGGGCGCCCGGTTGTTGTCCGGCGAGTGGTACCAGTCGACGAACTCCTCGCGGACGGGGCGCACCAGCCGCGGCGGGGTGAGCAGTCCGCGGTCCATGGCGGTGCGTATGCCGCGTCCCAGGGCGAGTGTCATCTGGGTGTCGTCGGTGACGATCGCCGGCTTCGGGAGGGGCATCTGCCGCCAGGGCCCGCACTTCGCGAGGATGGACGGCACGTCGTTGAACTCGGTCGGGAAGCCCAGTGCGTCGCCGAGCGCGAGCCCGGTGAGCGCGCCTGTGGCGGCCTGCTTGGTGAGTATTCGGGTCGGGATCATGATGTCCGTCCTTCGGGGCGTCCTTCCGGGCGCAGGAGTGGAGGGTGCAGGGAGGTGGCGGCGCCCGCCCGGTACAGGGCGGCGGGTTTCCCCCGTCCGCCGGTACGGCGCGGCGGCCCGTCGACGGCCTGGACGAAGCCGGGCGTGGTCAGGACCTTGCGCCGGAAGTTGGGCCGGTCGAGCTCGACGCCCCAGACGGTCTCGTAGACCTGCTGGAGCTCTCCGAGCGTGAACTCGGCGGGGCAGAAGGCCGTCGCCAGGCAGGAGTACTCGAGCCTGGCGCCGATCCGGTCGTGCGCGTCGGCCAGGATGCGGTCGTGGTCGAAGGCGAGCGGCCCGGTGCCGCCCGCGTCCCACCACCGAGCGCGCGCCGCGTCCCCGCCGCCCCGCGGTTCGGGCAGGTCCGGGACGAGTGCGGCGTACGCGACGGAGACGACCCGCATCCTGGGGTCGCGGTCCGGATCGCTGTAGGTGCGCAGTTGTTCGAGGTGGAAGGCGCACACGGTGCCCTGGGTGAGTCCGGTCTCCTCGGCGAGCTCGCGGCGTGCCGCCTCCTCCGCGGATTCCCGGGGCAGCACGAAGCCGCCGGGCAGTGCCCAGTGGCCCTTGTAGGGGTCCTCGCCGCGTTCCACCAGCAGGACGTGGAGCCCGCCTTCCCGGACGGTGAAGACCGCGAGGTCGACGGTGACGGCGAAGGGGGCGAAGGCGTGGGGGTCGTATCCCTCGGGGACGGTGCTCATCGCTTCTCCGGGAGGGGGTCGGTGAGGCGCGGGCCGGCGGCGAGGAGTGCGTCGACCGCGGCGACCGCCGTGTCCAGGCGTGTCGCGTGCGGGCCGGTTACCTCGATGAACTCCCGTCCGGTACGGGTGAGTTCGGCGCGGAATCGGTCCGTCATCCAGGGCCGCAGTTCCTCGCCGTCACGGAGCCCGTCGTCCTCGAAGGCGACGCCCTCGTGGTCGGTGAGCAGCCAGAGGTGGTGGGTGGCCAGGTCGGCGGTCCGCTCCACGAGCGGGTTGCGTCCGCCGATGTACCGCTCGTGCCAGACGGTGGTGGCGAAGGAGTCCGTGTCGCAGAAGAGCACCGGGGAGCCGGCCCGGGCGGCGGCCTCCTCCCGGGCGTTCTGGGTCCCGGCGATGAGCGGGAAGTCGTCCGTGCCGAAGGAGACGTCCTCCCACTGCGCGCCGGGCCACCGGCCGCGCAGGTCCGCGAGCTTCTGTTCGCTGAACTCCCGCCCGTATTCGGCGACGTACCGGGTCTGCGCCCAGACACCGCCGCGCCGCCGGTAGTGCTCGGCCAGCGCCCGGGCCAGGGTCGTGGTGCCGGTGGACTCGGCGCCGAGGACGACGACGCGGCGGGTGAGCGCGGCCCGTACGGGCGGTTCGAGGTAGTCCCAGCAGGCGGCCGGGTCGGCCCGGACGGCGGTGCCGGAGACGGGGAAGAGGGTTCGGCCGGGGTCGACGAGGACGGAGCGTGCGCCGAACCGGCGGGCCAGTTCGGCGCCGTACGGTTCCGAGGTGAAGACGGCGTCGACCCGTTCGGGGACGGCCCCGGTGAACACGGCCATGTGCGCGTCCCAGACCGCCGGGTCGTTCAGGTCCATGGGGGTGTCGTCGACGGCGCCCACGACGCGCACGTCCGGGTGCACCTCCCGCATCCAGGCGACCCGGTCGGCGAGGGGCACGGATTCGACGGAGGCGGCGCAGACCAGGACGGTCAGCCGCTCGCAGCGGTCCTGGGCGGTGCGGACGAGGTGGTGGTGGCCGGCGTGCGGCGGGTAGAACTTGCCGAGGACCAGGCCGTGTCCGTAGCGCTTCACGCGGGCACCCGCTCCCGGCCCGGGGCGACGGCCAGGTCGCGGCTCCAGTTGCGCAGGCCGATGAGGCAGAGCGTGAGGAAGCCGGCGTAGAGCAGGGAGGTGAGGTAGAGCTCCTTGTACGCGTACAGCGGGATGTAGACGATGTCGGCGGCGATCCACAGCCACCAGGACTCGACCCGCTTGCGGCACTGCCCGTACGTCGCCATGAGGGACAGCGAGGTCGTCAGCGCGTCCCAGAACGGCACGGTCGAGTCCGTGGCCCGGGACAGCAGCAGGGTGAGGCCGAGGGTCCCCGCCACCCCCGCCGCGAGCAGCCAGGTCCATTCGGTGCGCGTGGTTCTACGCACCGGCAGGACGGACGCACCTGGTCCACCCCCGTGGGTCCAGGTCCACCAGCCGTACGCGGCGAGGGTGATGAAGACGATCTGCAGGCCGGCGTCGGCGTACAGACCGGACTGGGCGAACAGCAGGATGAAGAACAGGTTGTTGGCGATGCCGATCGGCCAGTTGGCGAGGTGCTGGCGGGCCACGAGCCAGACGCACAGCGCCCCGCTGCCGAATCCGAGGAACTCGGTCCAGCTGACCGGGGTGTCCAGGACCGTGAACAGGGGCTGTTGCAAGGGGTCGAGTATGTCCGCGAGCGTCACGCCGTCCTTCTCTCTTTAATAGTCACTCTGACTATAAAGAAGAAACGGTGACAGCGAAAGGCCCGCGGCCGGTTCCCTGTTCGAAAGACGAACCAGGAACCGGCCGCGGGCCGTTCGGTGCGGGGTGCGGGTTACAGACCGACCTCGCGCATCAGCATGCCGACCTCGGTGTTGGTCAGCCGGCGCAGCCAGCCCGACTTCTGGTCGCCGAGCGGGATCGGTCCGAAGGACGTACGCACGAGCCGCTCGACCGGGAAGCCGGCCTCGGCCAGCATCCGGCGGACGATGTGCTTGCGGCCCTCGTGGAGGGTCACCTCGACCAGGTAGTTCTTGCCGGTGTTCTCGACGACCCGGAAGTGGTCGGCACGGGCGTACCCGTCCTCCAGCTGGATGCCGTCCTTGAGCCGCTTGCCGAGGTCGCGCGGCAGCGGGCCCTGGATGGCGGCCAGGTAGATCTTCTTCACCCCGTACCCGGGGTGCGTCAGGCGGTGGGCCAGCTCACCGTGGTTGGTGAGCAGGATGATGCCCTCGGTCTCGGTGTCGAGCCGGCCGACGTGGAACAGCCGCGTCTCGCGGTTGTTGACGTAGTCGCCGAGGTTCTGGCGGCCGTCCGGGTCTCCCATCGTGGAGACGACACCGGCGGGCTTGTTCAACGCGAAGAACAGGTGCGACTGGGTCGCGACGGTCAGGCCGTCGACCTTGATCTCGTCCTTCTGCGGGTCGACACGCCTGCCCTGCTCGAGGACGATCTCGCCGTTGACCTCGACCCGGGCCTGCTCGATGAGCTCCTCGCACGCCCGGCGCGAGCCCATGCCGGCGCGGGCGAGGATCTTCTGCAACCGCTCGCCCTCCTGCTCGGCGCCCGGGTGCGTCTTGGGCGTCCGGATCTCGGGCTTGTCGGCGTACCGGTCGCGGTTGCGCTGCTCGATCTTGGCGTCGAGCTCACGGGGCCGGGACGGGGCACCCACCCGGCGTCCGCCCTTGCTCACGTTCTGTGCGGGCTTGGGGCCGCCCTTGGCCCCACCGCGTGCCGCCGCGCCACGGCCCTTGCGGGGGCCGCCGTCGCCGCCCGGCTTGTCGGAGCCCACGTCGTAGCGGCGCTCCTCGGGGCGGGGCCGGCGGGGGCGCTGCTCCTGCTGGTCGTCGCGCCCTCCCGTGGCCTTGGGCCGGCCGCCCGAGCCGCCCCGGGGGTTGCCGGAGCCACCGCGGGGGTTGCCCGAACCGCCGCGGGGGCCGCCCGAGCCGCCCCGGGGGTTCCGGTCGCCGCCGCTCTTGCCGCTGCCGCTTCCGTTGTTGCTGCCACTGCTTCGCATCAAAATTCCGTCTTGTCGTCTGCGTGAGTTTCCGGGGTGTCCGGTGCGTCCGGATCGAACGACGGCACACCCTCTAGCGTCTCAGCCTCGATCGCGTCCGCCTCCGGGAGGAAGGGCGCGAGCTCCGGGAGCTCGTCCAGGCCTCGCAGGCCCATGCGCTCCAGAAAGTAGTTCGTCGTCCTGTACAGGATCGCACCTGTTTCGGGTTCCGCGCCCGCCTCCTCGACGAGACCCCTCTGCAGGAGGGTCCGCATGACGCCGTCGCAGTTCACTCCGCGCACCGCGGAGACCCTGGAACGGCTCACCGGCTGGCGGTACGCGACCACCGCGAGCGTCTCCAGAGCGGCCTGGGTGAGCCGGGCGTGCTGGCCGTCCAGGACGAAGCCCTCGACGGCCTCCGCGTACTCGGGGCGCGTGTAGAAGCGCCAGCCTCCGGCGACGAGCCGCAGGTCGAAGCCCCGGCCCTGGACGGTGTACTCGTCGGCGAGCTCCCGCAGTGCGTCGGCTACGGCCCTGCGGGGCCGCTGGAGCACCTTGGCGAGGTGCTCCTCGGTGGCGGGCTCGTCGACGACCATGAGGACCGCCTCCAGCGCCGGCTTGAGGTCGAGCGCGGCGACCGCGCCGTCGCGTCCGCCGTCGTCGTCTGCACTCATTCCCGTACGTCCTCCTGTGCCTCGCGCACCTCTTGGTCGAACTCGTCCGTCACGACCGGTTCGGTCCCCTCGGCCCCGGCCCATCGCACCAGGAGCTCGCCGAGGGCCTCCTCCTGGTCGAGGGTGACCGCCTTCTCCCGGTAGAGCTCCAGGAGCGCCAGGAACCGGGCGACGACGGTGAGGGTGTCCCCCGCGTCCTCGGTGAGCACCTGGAAACTGAGCTCGCCCTCGGCGCGCAGCCGCCCGACGACGATCCGGGCCTGTTCCCGCACGCTGACCAGCGGCGCGTGGATGTGGTCGACGTAGACCTGCGGCTCGGCCCTCGGCTGCATCGCCTTCACCGCGAGCCGGGCGAAGCCGTCCGGGCCGATGCTGATGACGACCTCGGGCAGCAGCTCCGCGTGCTGGGGTTCGAGCCCCACGGTCCGGGGGTAGCGGCGCGATTCGGACTCCAGCCGGTCGCTGAGGATCTCCGCGATCCGCTTGTACGCGCGGTACTGGAGCAGCCGTGCGAAGAGCAGGTCCCGCGCCTCCAGGAGTGCGAGGTCCGCCTCGTCCTCCACCTCGGCGGTGGGCAGCAGCCGGGCCGCCTTCAGGTCGAGCAGGGTCGCGGCGACGACGAGGAACTCGGTGGTCTGGTCGAGGTCCCAGTCGGGTCCCATGGCGCGGATGTGGGCCATGAACTCGTCGGTGACCCGGGAGAGCGCGACCTCGGTCACATCGAGCTTGTGCCTGGAGATCAGCTGGAGCAGCAGGTCGAACGGCCCCTCGAAGTTGACCAGCCGCACGGTGAACCGCTTGTCGTCGACGGCCTCCGGGGAGGCGGTGCCCTCCTCGGCGGGTTCCGGAGGGCCGGTGGCCTCCGGAGGGCCGGTGTCCCCGGCGAGGGCCGGGGGGCGTGTGCCGCCCTCGACGGCCTCCTGCCCACCGGTGTCGCGCCCGGCAGGTCCCGACGGGCCGGTGCCGTTCCCGCCCGCGGCCGTCGATAGCCCTGTGCCGTCCTCGGCGGGCCCGGGGCCCGCCGGGCCGCCCTCCGGGACTCCCGGTGCCTCCTCGGCCCTCCGGGGCGCGCCTGCCGGGTCGGTCGGCGCGTCCACGGGATCCGTCGGGCGGTCGCCGGAGGGTGGAGTGCCGGGAACGGCCTCCCCCGGGCCCGCCCCGGTCCGGGCACCCGCCGGTCCGCGGCCGAGCGCACGGCGGGGCGGGCGGGGGGGGTGGTCGGCAGTCGGCATCGCGGTCCAGGGGTGCGGCGGAGTGACGTACGGGCGCTGCCGCCCGCGAGGACGGGCCGTGCGGCCCTCCCGCAGGCTACCGGCGCCGCGCCGGTCAGCGGCCGCGCAGCCTCCGTACGAGGATGCTCGCGTCGCCCCGCGACTCCAGGTCGGCGAGCACCACGGCGACCGCCTCCCGGACGATGCGCCCGCGGTCGACGGCGAGGCCGTGCTCACCGCGCAGCACGAGCCGGGCGTGCTCCAGGTCCATCAGTTCCTCGGCCGACACATAGACCGTGATCTTCTCGTCGTGGCGTTCCCGGCCGCTCGGCCGGCGGTTCGCGCCCCGCCCGCCGCCGCGTCCGCGCTGCTGCTGGACGGTGGGAGCGGCGTCCTGCGGCGCACTGCGCGGCTGGGGCGCGCCGGCCCCGTCGGCGCGGCTGCGGGAGCCTCCGCCGTCGGAGTCCGCCGCCGAATGCTCCTCCCGGGACCGGTCGGCCGTCGTGCCGCCGCTCCCCCCGGGGGTCTCGGCCTGAGCGCCGGTGTCCGCCGACGGGTCGTTCCCCGGGGCCGGCGCGGGTACCCGCGCCTCACCGTTCGCCTTGCGTCGCCGCTCGGCGGAGGACGAACCCTGGAGACCCATGCCGCCGGTGGTGCGGAACAGCTCGTCGGCCCCCGGCAGACTCACTCGGCGTGACACCGGGCGAGCACCTCCCTGGCGAGCTGGCGATAGGCGGCGGCACCGACCGAGTTGGACGCGTACGTGGTGATGGGTTCACCGGCGACCGTGGTCTCCGGGAAGCGCACCGTGCGCCCGATGACGGTGTGGTAGACGTGGTCGTCGAAGGCTTCGACGACGCGCGCGAGCACCTCGCGGCTGTGCACCGTGCGGGAGTCGTACATGGTCGCGAGGATGCCGTCGAGCTCCAGTTCCGGGTTGAGCCGCTCCTGGACCTTCTCGATGGTCTCGGTGAGCAGTGCCACACCGCGCAGCGCGAAGAACTCGCACTCGAGCGGGACTATCACCTTGCGAGCCGCCGTCAGGGCGTTCACGGTGAGCAGGCCCAGCGAGGGCTGACAGTCGATCACGATGTAGTCGTAGTCGGCCATCAGCGGCTTGAGGGCACGCTGCAGGGTGGACTCCCGCGCCACCTCGCTCACCAGCTGCACCTCGGCGGCCGAGAGGTCGATGTTGCTCGGGAGCAGGTCCATGTTGGGCACGGCCGTCTTGAGCAGGACCTCGTCGGCCACCATGCCCCGCTCCATGAGCAGGTTGTAGACGGTGAGGTCGAGCTCCATCGGGTTGACCCCGAGGCCGACCGACAGGGCTCCCTGCGGGTCGAAGTCGACGAGCAGGACGCGCCGCCCGTACTCGGCGAGCGCTGCGCCCAGGTTGATGGTCGACGTGGTCTTGCCGACGCCGCCCTTCTGGTTGCACATCGCGATGATCTTCGCGGGGCCGTGATCGGTCAGCGGACCGGGAATCGGGAAGTACGGCAGTGGCCGTCCGGTGGGGCCGATCCGCTCGCGGCGCTGGCGAGCGGCATCGGGCGCGAGCGTGGCCGCGTACTCCGGATCGGGCTCGTATTCGGCGTCGGGGTCGTAGAAGTGCCCCTCGGGCACCTCGGCGAAGTCGGCGAAGTGGGCTGTGTCTCGGCCACTTTCGTTGCCGGCCATGGCGTTCACGTGTAGGCCGTCCATCATCTGGGGGGCTGTCGTCATGTGCTGGTGGGTGGCGAAGGTGCGGACAGCGACGGAGCCGACAGCTTCGAGCCCGATCGGGCTCAGACCCCGTGCGGGCATCCCTGGTTGACCACCCCCAGGAGTAATTGTCGACTCATTCACAAGTCGTCTTACCTCCTTGGATGCGACCAGGAAACTTATCGATAGGTCAGCGTGGCACCATGCCGACGATTGGCGACTCTATGGCGTGTCACCGGTTCGCAGCAACACAATCCGCCGGACCCGGCCCGATGTGTCGGCAATCGAACACCCCTCTGTCAAGGGTGCCGGAGGCCCCGGGCGCACCTTTCGCGGGGGTGCAAAAAGGGTAAGGGGTTACGTCTCCGGCGAGTTGAGCGGGATGCCCGCAGGAGCCCGGCACGCGTCCGGCCGGACCCCGCTGAGCAAGGTCCGGCCGGTGGTACGAGGTTGACGGAGCGGGTTGACAGCGGGCGCCGTCCGCTCAGCCGAGGAGCGTCGCCGGCTCGACGTGGTCGAGGCCGTGCGCCTCGGCCACCTCACGGTAAACCACCTGGCCGTCATGGGTGTTGAGGCCCTTGGCGAGCGCGGCGTCACGGCGCAGGGCGTCGACCCAGCCCCGGTTCGCGAGCTCCAGGATGTAGGGCAGCGTGGCGTTCGTGAGGGCGTACGTGGAGGTGTTCGGCACCGCGCCCGGCATGTTCGCGACGCAGTAGAAGACGGAGTTGTGGACCATGAAGGTCGGCTCGGCGTGCGTGGTCGGGTGCGAGTCCTCGAAGCAGCCGCCCTGGTCGATCGCGATGTCGACAAGAACACTTCCGGGCTTCATCCGGGCGACCAGCTCGTTGGTGACCAGCTTCGGCGCCTTCGCGCCGGGGATCAGCACCGCGCCCACGACGAGGTCGGCCTCGACGACGGCCTTCTCGAGTTCGAGCGCGTTGGAGACGACCGTCCGCACCCGGGTGCCGAAGATCCGGTCGGCCTCGCGCAGCTTGTTGATGTCCCGGTCGAGCAGCGTCACGTGGAAGCCGAGCCCGACGGCGATCTGCGTGGCGTTCCAGCCGGAGACCCCGCCGCCGATGACGACGGCCCTCGCCGAGCCCGTGCCGGGGACACCGCCGGGGAGCACCCCGCGCCCGCCGACCGAGCGCATCAGGTGGTACGCGCCGACCTGCGGGGCGAGGCGGCCGGCGACCTCGGACATCGGGGCGAGCAGCGGCAGCGCGCGGTTCGCGGTCTCGACCGTCTCGTACGCGATCGCGGTGGTGCCGGACGCCAGCAGCGCGTCGGTGCACTCACGGGAGGCGGCGAGGTGGAGGTAGGTGAAGAGCGTCTGGCCCTTGCGCAGGCGGTGGTACTCCTCGGCGACCGGCTCCTTGACCTTGAGCAGCAGGTCGGCGGCGGCCCAGACCTCGTCGGCGGTGGGC
This sequence comes from Streptomyces sp. NPDC058637, assembly GCF_042717325.1. Taxonomy (NCBI): domain Bacteria; kingdom Bacillati; phylum Actinomycetota; class Actinomycetes; order Kitasatosporales; family Streptomycetaceae; genus Streptomyces; species Streptomyces sp. NPDC058637. The sequence goes on from NZ_JBHXRD010000008.1 coordinate 226,584, forward strand.
AGGATCCGCGCACCGGCGGCGAGGTATTCCTCGTCCGGGATGGAGGAGCCCTCACCCGCGTGCCGCTCGACGAGCACCTGGTGACCGTGGCGGACGAGTTCATGCACTCCGGCGGGGGTGATCGCCACTCGGAACTCGTTGTTCTTGACTTCGCGGGGGATGCCGACCTTCACGTCGATCACGGTCCTTGGCTCGCAGGGCAGCTCGGGCATAGCGGGAGTTACCCACATGAACCCAGCATAAAGGGGACACCGCAGGGATACGCAGCAGAGCCATCATTAATGAAGGGCTTCCCTCTGTCCAGCCTTACAAAGCATTAAGTTTTGATCGAAGTACTACGGATTTCGCAGGCCGCACCCTGGTCTCCCAGTAATCTGTCGGCAGCGGCCCTGTGCAGCCCGGCCGCTGCCGGGTCCCCGAGCCGGTCCAGCGTGTCCGCGAGCCGGAGCTGGAGGGCCGCCTGCAGCCGCACGTCCCCCGCCCTGCGGGCCAGCTCGACCGCCTCGCGGCAGGTGTGCAGCGACTCCTGCGGCCGGCCCGCGTACTCCTGGACCCGTGCGGCCTCACTGAGCGCCCGCGCCTGGGCGGGCAGGTCGCCGAGCCTGCGGTACCCGGCCGCCGCCGCCCGCCAGTTGCGCAGGGCCTCGCCGTAGCGTCCGGCGTAGCTGTGGACGGCCCCGAGCCGCCCGTAGAGCCGCGCCTCGTCGGCCCGCTCCCCCTGCGTGAGCCGCTGCGCGAGGGCCCGGCCGTACCAGTCGGAGGCCCTGTTGAAGTCACCCAGCTCCGCGTAGGCGCCACCTACGGATTCCATCGCGCGGCCGGTCGCGTAGAGGTCGTTCGCCGCGCGGCCGGCGTCCAGCGCGGCCCGGTAGCGGGTCAGCGCCTCCTTGGTGCGGCCGGTCCTGGCGTCCAGATCGGCGAGGTTGAGCAGGGCCGCGGCCTTCTCACGGGGCAGGTCGCGGCGCTCGGCCACGTCCAGGACCAGGCCGTGCAGCCCGTACAGCTCGGGCGCGGCGTCCTCGGTGCCCCGGTGTACGGCGAGGGCGCGGACGAGAGCGGCGACCAGCCGGCGGGCCAGGGTGTCCAGTTCCCCGTCCTGGACCGCGAGCCGGGCCGAGGCCAGCAGGGCGGGCTGCCGGATCCGCAGCCACTCTGCGGCCGCCTCCGGGTTGGGGAAGCGCAGCGAGCGGGGCAGTCCGGCGAGCTTGCGGCGGGCGGGGGTGCCCTCCGGGTCGGTGACCGCCCGGCAGGACTGGAGCTGGCGTACGGTCCGCTCCAGCATCCTGGCCCGGGCCAGCTGGATCTCGGCCGGCCGGTCCCGCTCCTCCAGCAGGGCCCGCAGCAGGGGGGCGAGGCAGCCGGGCACCTCGTACTGGGGCAGGTCCGCGCCGTTCGACCGCAGCAGTCCGAACCGGACGAAGTCGTCCAGGGTCGTCTGGGCGGCAGAGACGGAGCACCCGGCGAGCGCGGAGGCGGTGTGGGCGTCGGCCAGTCCGGCGGGGGCGAGCGCGAGCAGGCGCAGTATCCGGGCGGCGGCCTGCGGCAGGGACTCGTGGACCAGCCGGAAGGCGCGCGCCAGCGGGCGGGCGCCGGTGGGCTGTTCGGTGTCGTCCGGCAGCTCGCGCAGTTGCTTGGTGACGTCGGCGACCGAGGCGCCGGGGCGGGCGGCGAGCCACCCGGCGACCAGCACCAGGGCGGCGGGCTGTCCGGCGCACTCCTCGGTCAGCGCCTCGGCGGTCCGTGGGTCGACGGTGATCCTGACCTGTCCGATGGTACGGGCGAGCAGCTGGACGGCCGATCCGGCGTCCATGCCTCCGATGGTGCACGGACGGACGCCCGGGATTCCGGTGAGCGGGCCGGTGGAGGTGGCGACGACCAGACAGTCCGGGTTGTCCGGCAGCAGCGGATCGACCTGTCCGGCGTCCACGGCGTCGTCGAGCAGGATCAGCGCCCGGCGCACGGCGAACGCCTCGCGGACCATCCCGGAGAGTTCGTCCTCGTCCGCGCCGGGCGGGGCGGGGAGCGAGAGCAGGTCCAGGAGTTCGCGCGCTGTGTGCTCGGCGGGTACGCGTTCGCCGCTGTGGTCGGTGAGCGCGACCCGGAACACCCCGTCGGGATAGTCGCCCGGTTCCGCGAGCCGGCGCGCCAGTTCGGCGGCGAGCGCGGTGCGTCCGGATCCGGGCCGTCCGGCGATCAGCAGGACCCGGGCGCGGGCGGCCTTGCGGCCGGCCAGCGTGTCCAGTCCGGCTCTCTCGATGTCCGCCTGAAGGTCCTTCAACTCGCGTTCACGGCCGAAGAATTGGGGTGGGGTGGCACCGGATGACCGCTCGGCTCCCGACACTCCCGCCGCTCCGGCCGGGCCGCTGGTGTCCACCGCCTGATCGGTCACGGGCCACGCTCCACTTCACTCCACGCGGTTGTCCGCCGGAACTCCGGTCGGGACCTTTCGAGCGTAGTTCAGTGGTGCGGACGATCACGGTCGAGCGCGGCGGACACGTCCCCCGATCGGATCAGCTTTTCCTATGAAAGATCCCCGGCCGGCGGTACGCCGATCCCTGTCCGTACGCCCGTCCGCCTCCGGCCGGGTCGGCGTAGGCCTGCCCCGCCTGCGGTCCGCCCTCAGGCCTCGAACGGCCGGGCGGGCCACGGCGCCTCGGCCGGGCGCAGCGAGTCCACCCCGTCGCCCGCGAGCACCGCGGTGAGCGACAAGGCGCCCACCACCAGGCAGTTGTTGTGGAGCTCCCCGGCGAGCACGCCCCGGACGAGCTCCGGCAGCGGCACCCGGGCCTGCTCCATGTCGGCCTCCTCCTCGGAGACCTCGAAGCGCTCGCCGTCCGCCTCGGAGAGGTCCCGGGCGAGGAAGATCCGTACGGCTTCGTCGCAGCCGCCGGGCGTGGTGTAGACGTCGGTCAGCACCCGCCAGTCCTCGGCCTTGACGTGGGCCTCCTCGTACAGCTCGCGCTGGGCGGCGTGCAGCGGGTTCTCGCCCGGGACGTCGAGGAGTCCGGCGGGGATCTCCCAGAGCTTCTGGCGCACCGGGTGGCGGTACTGGCGCAGGACGAGGACGCGGCCGGCCTCGTCGAGGGCGAGGACGGCGACGGATCCCGGGTGGACCTGGTAGTCGCGGCGCGCGACGGTGCCGTCGGGCATCACCACGTCGTCGGTGCGGACGCTGGTCTTGTTGCCGGCGAAGGGCGTCACCGTCGCGGTGACCTGCCACTCCTCGGGCGTGTCCTGGATTCCCATGTACGTCCTCCCACGAAAAACAGAAACCGGGGCACGCGTCCCGCGAGGGATCCGTACCCCGGTCAACCGTATCGCCTTATGCGGGGGCGTCCGTGCCGCGTGCCGCTGCCTGGCGCGCGACGGCGGCCTTCACCAGACCCGCGAAGAGCGGGTGCGGGCGGGTCGGGCGGGAGCGCAGCTCCGGGTGCGCCTGGGTGGCGACCAGGTAGGGGTGCGTCTCGCGCGGGTACTCGACGTACTCGACGAGCTTGTTGTCCGGGGAGGTGCCGGAGAAGACCAGTCCGGCCTTCTTCTCCAGCTCCGCGCGGTAGGAGTTGTTGACCTCGTAGCGGTGGCGGTGGCGCTCCTCCACGTACGGCTGGTCGGCGTAGGCCTCACGGACGACGGAGCCCTCGGCGAGCTTCGCCGGGTACAGGCCGAGCCGCATGGTGCCGCCCAGGTCGCCCGCGCCCTCGACGTACGCGAGCTGCTCCTCCATCGTCGAGATGACGGGGTGGCCCGTGGCGGCGTCGAACTCGGTGGAGTTGGCGTCGGGGATCCCCGCGAGGTTGCGCGCGGCCTCGATCACGATGCACTGCAGGCCGAGGCACAGACCGAGCAGCGGAACCTTGTTCTCGCGGGCGTACTGGATGGCGCCGACCTTGCCGATGACGCCGCGCTCGCCGAAGCCGCCGGGGATGCAGACGGCGTCGACGTCACCGAGCTGCTTGTGCGCGCCGGCCGGGGTCTTGCAGTCGTCGGAGGCGACCCACTTGACCTTGACGCGGGCCTTGTTCGCGAAACCGCCGGCCCGGATGGCCTCGGTGACCGAGAGGTAGGCGTCGGGCAGGTCGATGTACTTGCCGACCAGGGCGACGGTGACCTCGTGGTCGGGGTTGTGGACGCGGTCCAGCAGATCCCCCCACGTGGTCCAGTCGACGTCGCGGAACGGCAGGTCGAGCTTGCGGACGACGTAGGCGTCCAGCCCCTCGGAGTGCAGGACCTTCGGGATGTCGTAGATCGACTTGGCGTCCGGGCAGGCCACCACGGCGGCCTCGTCGACGTCGCACATCAGCGAGATCTTGCGCTTGATGGAGAGCGGTACGTCCCGGTCGGCGCGCAGCACGATGGCGTCCGGCTGGATACCGATGTTGCGCAGGGCCGCGACGGAGTGCTGGGTCGGCTTCGTCTTCAGCTCGCCGGACGGGCCGATGTAGGGCAGCAGCGAGATGTGCACGACGAAGACGTTGTCGCGGCCGACCTCGTGGCGGACCTGGCGGACGGTCTCCAGGAACGGCAGCGACTCGATGTCGCCGACCGTGCCGCCGACCTCGGTGATGACGACGTCGACGTCGTCGGTCGCCATGCGCCGGATGCGGTGCTTGATCTCGTTGGTGATGTGCGGGATGACCTGGACGGTGTCGCCGAGGTACTCGCCGCGGCGCTCCTTGGCGATGACCTGCGAGTAGACCTGGCCGGTGGTGACGTTGGCCGAGCCGTCGAGGTCGACGTCGAGGAAGCGCTCGTAGTGGCCGATGTCCAGGTCGGTCTCGGCGCCGTCGTTCGTGACGAACACCTCACCGTGCTGGAAGGGGTTCATCGTGCCGGGGTCGACGTTGAGGTAGGGGTCGAGCTTCTGCATGGTGACCCGCAGGCCACGTGCCTTGAGCAGGGCACCCAGGCTTGACGCAGTCAGACCCTTGCCGAGGGAGGAGGCGACACCCCCGGTGACGAAGATGTGCTTGGTCGTCGTGGATGTGGGCTGCATAGCCAAAGGGGGCTCCCGTGGTCGCGATCGTGAGGTGCGTACCGGCGTGCCGTCCGGAGGTTCCGGAGGCGCCGTCGCTGCGGTTCGGGGGCCTCGTCCACTGTCGGGATGACCACCGGTCCACGGGCTACCAGGGTATCAGCGCCGGGGAGAGACCGCTTCCGGCCACTCCTCGTACACGCTTCGTACAAGATCACCGCAGTCGTCCCGGGTCCTACCCATTCGCCCATGGCAGGCGGCGGACAACTCGCGGACAGTCGCGCGGAACCCCCGGGTGCGTCGTATCCTGCTCGGACACTCGCTGCCGAGTTGGCCGGCCCAGCGGCACCACCCCAGCCCGCTCACCCGTGCAAGAGCTCGTCGGTTTCACTACAACGACCCCTTGACCAGCAGTAAGCGCCCTTCGGGGCGACATGGCCGTTCGACTGGAGACGCACGTGGCCGGGCGCATCGAGGATTACGCACTCATCGGAGACATGCAGACCGCAGCCCTGGTCTGCCGGGACGGCACAGCAGACTGGCTGTGCCTTCCCCGCTTCGATTCCCATGCCGTTTTCGCCGGGCTTCTCGGCACGGAGGAACACGGATTCTGGCGCCTGGGCCCAGCCCGTCCGGAGGGGGCGCAGCCCGCCGCCGCGGACCGGCGCCGCTACCGGGGCGACTCGCTCGTCCTGGAATCGGAGTGGGACACCCCGCGCGGCACGGTCCGCGTGACCGATTTCATGCCGCCGCGTGACGGCGCCCCCCAGCTGATCCGGATCGTGGAGGGCGTCAGCGGCCGGGTGCAGATGCGCTCGGAACTGCGGATGCGCTTCAGCTACGGGCGGGTCACCCCGTGGGTCCACAAGGTGGACGGCCGTACGGTCGCCGTCGCGGGCCCCGACTCGGTGTGGCTGGACACCCAGACCGAGACGTACGGCCGGAACCTGACGACGTACTCGGACTTCACCGTGGCTCCCGGCGACCGGATCGCGTTCACGATCAGCTGGCAGCCCTCGCACCACGAGCCGCCCGCCCTGCCGGACCCCGAGGGTTCGCTGGAGGCGACGGAGAACTTCTGGCGCGAGTGGGTCGAACAGTGCACGTACCACGGGCCCTACCGGGAGGCGGTGGTCCGTTCGCTGATCACCCTGAAGGCGCTCACGTACGCGCCGACGGGTGGCATTGTGGCGGCCCCGACCACCTCCCTGCCGGAGGACATCGGCGGCTCGCGGAACTGGGACTACCGCTACACCTGGTTGCGGGACGCGGCGATCACCCTGTCCTCGCTGCTGCGCACCGGCTACCGCGAGGAGGCCCGTGCCTGGCGTGAGTGGCTGTTGCGGGCCGTCGCGGGCGACCCGGAGAACCTGCAGATCATGTACGGCATCGCGGGCGAGCGGGAGCTCGGCGAGGCGGAGCTGGACTGGCTGCCCGGCTACGAGAACTCCGGCCCGGTCCGGGTGGGCAACGGCGCGGCGAACCAGTTGCAGCTCGACGTGTACGGCGAGGTCACGGAGGCGCTCCATCTGGCGCACATGACGGGTCTGACCCGCAACGACTACGCCATGGGCCTCCAGCTCAAGCTGATCAGCTATCTGGAGAAGCACTGGGAGGAGCCGGACGAGGGCATCTGGGAGGTGCGGGGGCCGCGCCGGCACTTCGTGCACTCCAAGGTGATGGCCTGGGTCGCGGTCGACCGCACCATCAAGCTGATCGAGTCCGGTGACACCGACGGGCCGCTGGAGCGGTGGCTGCAGCTGCGCGAGGACATCCACCGCGATGTCTGCGAGCGGGGTTACGACAAGGAGCGCAACACCTTCACCCAGTCCTACGGGTCGAAGGAGCTGGACGCCTCCCTGCTGCTGATCCCGCAGATGGGTTTCCTGCCGCCCGACGACAAGCGGGTCATCGGCACGATCGAGGCGATCCAGCGGGAGCTGTCCACGGAGGACGGCTTCGTCCTGCGCTATCCGACGGCCGGGGAGGACGCGGGCGTGGACGGGCTGGAGGGCGACGAGGGCGCGTTCCTGGCCTGCTCGTTCTGGCTGGCCGACGACCTCGCGATGATCGGCCGGGTCGACGAGGCCCGCCAGCTCTTCGAGAAGCTGCTGTCCCTGCGCAACGACCTGGGGCTGCTGGCCGAGGAGTGGGACGCGCGGCTGCAGCGCCAGGTGGGCAACTTCCCGCAGGCGTTCAGTCATGTGCCGCTGATCGACACGGCGCTGCGGCTCACGGCGAGCGGCGCGTACGTCGGCTGATCCGGGGGCGTGACAGGACCTGTGGGACGGCCGATGTCCTCGGCCCGGCCTACGATGGAAGGGTTCTGTCACGCCCTGCGAAGGGGGCACGATGACACCCCGCGAACCTTTGGCGGAGACCCTTACGGCCGGTCTCCGCGACTCCCTCGCCGGTGAGGCGCACGTGCCCGGCGACCCGGGCTACGACGAGGCCCGCACGGTCTTCAACAGCATGATCGACCGCAGACCCGCGGTGGTGGTGCGGTGCGCCGCCGAGTCCGACGTGGTGCGGGCGCTCGGCTTCGCCCGTGAGCACGGCCTGGAGGTCGCGGTGCGCGGCGGCGGGCACAGTGTGTCCGGGATGTCACTGAGCGAGGGCGGACTGGTCGTCGACCTGCGCCGCATGCACGCCGTCACCGTGGACCGGGACGGCGGAACGGCCAGGGTCGGGGGCGGGGCCACCATGAGCGATCTGGACCGGGCTACGCAACCGTACGCCCTGGCGACCACCGGGGGCCGGGTCTCCACCACCGGGGTGGGCGGTTTCACCCTGGGCGGCGGGTCGGGCTGGCTGGAGCGGAAGTTCGGGCTGGCCTGCGACAATCTGCTGGCCGCCGACCTGGTCACCGCGGACGGCGGGCGCGTCCACGCCGCGGCGGACGAGAATCCCGACCTCTTCTGGGCGCTGCACGGCGGCGGCGGAAATTTCGGTGTCGCCACGTCCCTCACCCTGCGGCTGCACGAACTGCCCGTCATGACCATGATGCTGCTGGTCTTCCGGCCCGAGGACGGTCCCCTCGCGGTGCGCACGTACCGGGACCTGATGGACTCGGCGCCGGACGGGGCGGGCGGTGCCTGCATCTATCTGACCGGCCCTCCCGAGGAGTTCGTGCCCGAGCACCTGGTGGGCCGGCTCGCCTGCGTGGTCCTGGTCACCTACGCGGGGCCGGAGGCGGAGGCCCGGGACGTGGCCGCGCCGCTGCTCGCGCTGCACCGCGAGTCGGAGCTCGTCACGGAGATCCCGTACGCGGACCTGCAGTGCATGCTCGACGACCCGCCGGGGCAGCGGAACTACTGGTCCGCCGAGTATCTGGACTCCTTCCCCGACGAGGCGGTCGCCGCATTCTGTTCGACCGCCGGCGCGATGCCCGTCCCGTCCGGTTCGCAGCATGTGCTGTTCCCGCTGGGCGGTCAGGCGGCCCGGGAGCCGAGCGGCTTCCCGGTGCCCTGGCGTTCGGCACCCTGGGGCGTGCACCCGTTCGGGATCTGGGGTACCGAGGCGGAGGACGGGCCGGGCAAGGCGTGGGTGCGCGAGGTGCGGGCCGCCGTCCGGCCCTGGGCGAGCGGCGCCGTGTATCTGAACTTCATCGGGCGTGAGGGTCAGGAACGGGTCGTCGCCGGGTTCGGTGAGGAGAACTACGAGCGGCTGGCCGCGGTGAAGGCCCGGTACGACCCCGGGAACGTGTTCCACCTGAATCACAACGTGAAGCCGTCCGTCGCCGTGGTGTGACGCGCCCCGCCCGGCCCGGTAGCTTCCTGACCGGGGCATTCCGCCCCGTCGTGGGCGAGTGGAAGCACGAGGCAGGAGCCGGTGGAGACAGAGGGCGGGATCACCGTGCGGCGGGCGCTGGAGCTGCCGGGGCTGCGCGGCGGACTCCCGGAGGTACTGGCCTGCGAGGACCGGCTGGACCGTACGGTGCGCTGGGTGCACGCCGGTGAGGTGCCGAACATCGCGTCGCTGCTCAAGGGGGGTGAGCTGCTGCTGACGACGGGGCTGGGGCTCGGTTCCCGGCCCGCCGAGCAGCGGGCGTTCGTCCGCAGGCTGGCCGACCGGGGCATCGCCGCCCTGGTGGTGGAGCTGGGGCCGCGCTTCAGCCGGCTGCCCGCGGCGATCGTGGACGCCGCGAGGGCGGCGGGGCTGCCGCTCGTACAGCTGCACCGCGAGGTGGCGTTCGTCGCGGTCACCGAGGAGATCCACACCGAGATCGTCAACGGGCACTACGCGCTGCTCCAGCGGGCCGAGGAGGTGCACCGGCGCTGTACGCGGGCCGTGGTCGGCGGCGGCGGGGTGCCGCAGGTATTGGGGATCCTGGCGGACTTCACCGCCAACCCGGTCTTCCTGGAGACCCCGGACGGCCGGCTGCTCTACGCGGCGGGCACCGGGACCGGGCCGGTGGGGGCCGATCCGCTGCAGGTCTGGGAGGGGCTGCGCGGCGGCCGTGGGGTCCGGGAGTCCCCGCCGGCCGGAACGGTCCTGGTGGAGGTGCCGGGCGGCGGTCAGGGAACGGGTGCGCTGCGGGCGAGGCTGGTGCTGCTCGCCGTGTCGGGGCCGCTGGTGACGGTGCACCGGATGGCGGCCGAACGGGCGGCGGGCATTCTGGCCGTCGTCCTGATGCAGGCCCGCCAGGAGGACGAGCTCGCGGCACGGGGGCGCGGTGACTTCCTCACCGATCTCTCCGAAGGGCGGATCGCGCCCGAGGACGCGCCCGCGCAGGCCAGGGTGCTGGGGTTCAGGCCGGGCGAGGATCCGCTGCTGCCGGTGGTGATGCGGCTCACCCCCGAGTCCGCTCCGTCGGGCAGCTGGGCGCTGCTGGCGCGGGCCGTGATGGAGGAGCTGTCGGCGATGGGCGTGCCGGTGCTGCTGGGCGTCCGGCCTGTGGAGGGCAGGATTCCGCTGCTGCTGGCGCTGCGTCCCGAGACGGGGCGCACGGCGCTCGCCGACCGGGTGGCCGCGGCGCTGCGGGCGGGCGTGGAGCGGGCCGGCCAGACGCGGGCCGGGGACCGCGCCCCGGTCGTCGTGGTCGGGGCCGCGGGCGGCTGGGCGGCGGCGGGCGCGGGGCTGCGGCACGCGGCGGAGGCGGCGACGGCCGCGCAGGGGCTCGGGGAGCGCCCCTGGTACGACGCGCAGCGGCTCGACATCGATCTGCTCCTGTGGCGGTTGCGGGACCACCCGGATCTGGCGTCGTTCGTGGACCGGGCGATCGGGCCGCTGCGTGAGCACGACCGGACCTCGCGTCCCGCGCTGCTGCCCACGTTGGAGGCCTACATCGCCCATGCGGGCCGCAAGGCGGAGGCCGCGCGCGAACTGCATCTGAACCGGCAGACGCTGTACAACCGGCTGGCTCGCATCGGGGAGCTGCTGGGCGCCGACCTGGACGACCCGCAGACGGTACTGGCCCTGAGTCTGGCCCTGCGGGCCCGTCGCCACACCCGCTGAGGCCCGGGTGCGCGCAGCCCGCTTACGGCTGCGCCAACTCGTCGTAGACGGCGAGCACATGGGCGATGGTGTCGTCCTCGGTCGGCCAGCCCGCCGCCTGTATCCGGCCCGTCCCGGCCAGCCGCTCCCGCCGCTCCGGGGCGGCGAGGAGCCCGGTGACGGCGGCGGCCAGTGCCTCCGCGTCGCCGTACGGCACGAGCTCGGCCGCGTCGCCGACGAGTTCGAGCAGTCCGCCGGACTCGGCGGCGACCAGGGGGATGCCGAGCCGCAGCGCCTCCTGCGCGAGCACCGGCCGGACCTCGCCGCGGCCGGGCAGCACGGCCAGGTCGGCGACGGCGAGGATGCCGGCGAGCTCGTCGCGGCATCCGGTGAGGACGACGGGCAGTCCCTCGTCCGTGATCCGCCGCTGACGGGCCGCGGTCCGGCGCCCCTCCCCCACGACGACCAGCAGGGGTACGGGGTCCAGCGCACGCCACTCACGGGCGGCGTCCAGCAGCGTGTCGTACCCGTGGTGCGGCTGGAGGCTGCCCGCCGACACGATCAGCGGCCGTTCCACCGCGCCCATTTCGACGCGCGCCTTGCCGTCTTCGGTTCCGGCGAAGCGGCTCGCCGGGATCGCGAGCGGCGCGAGCCGCGCGTCCCTGGCGCCCCGTCGGCGGGCCCGGTCGACCAGTTCGGATGACGAGCCCAGCACGACGGCCGCCGCGCGGGCGGCCCTTCGCTCCAGCAGGCGCAGCAGCCCGCCACGGGCGCCCTCGGCGTGGGCCCGGGTGCGCCAGGTCACGACCAGCGGGGTGGTACGTCCGCTGAGCGCGATCCCGGTGCGTACGGCGGCGTGCAGGCCGTGCGCGTGGACGACGTCCGCGTCCGCGCAGGCGGCGCGCAGGGCGGCGACGGCCGCGGGGTCGCTGCGCCGGGGCATGGGGGTGAAGCGGGCGCCGAGCGCGGGGAAGTCGTGGGTGCGGTCGACGCCGGCCGGGGCACAGACGGTGACCTGGACCCCTCTGGCGACCAGACCCGCGGTGAGAGAGGTGACATGAGCGCTGCTTCCGGCACCACCGCCCAGGACTTGGACCGTACGCAGCTGTGACACGTGGAATGGCTCCCGGGGTTCCCGAGTCGGCGGAAAGGACAGCGCCAAGGATGCCAGCCCGTACGCACGTTCCGGGACTGACGAAACGTTGTTCCCGACCTCGCGGCGACGGCGGGCAGGGCGCCCCACCCGTACGAGTGAATTCAATGGCTCGAAGTTGACACCGGATGTGCCCGGAATGCGCCCCTGGTAACCGTTCCCGGGCGGGGCCCGACGTCACCCGGGCGGGGCCCGAGGCGTCCGGTGTCCGGTTCGTGGCGGTTTACGAGGCCGGTGCGTGTGTGGCCCCTGGCCGGATTTCTGGCGGCCGGACCGCATCCGGTACCGGGTCCGGGGGGCGGCCGGCCAGGACCGGGCCCCGTGGCCGTGTCCGGCCTCCGGTCCGGGGCGGGCCTGCCAGGCAGCAGCCGGGCCGGGCGGCTTCCGGGAAGGTTCGCGCCTGGCCCGGGTGGGATTCCTGGCGGCCGGGTCGAGCCCGGTGCGCGACCCGCCGAGGGCCCCTCGGAGCGCGGTCCGAGGCGGGTCTCCGGGGACGGGCAGGACCCCGGACGCCGGCCGCCCGGAGCCCGCTGCGGGGCCGGAACCGGGGCCGAGGTCCGCCCCCGAACCGCGCTGCGAGGCCGGGGCCGCGGCGCGGGGGCCGGAACCCGCTACCCGTCCGCCCGTGCCGTCGCGAGCAGTTCCTCCGCGTGTGCCCGGGCCGTCTCCGAGTCCTCCTGGCCGGCCAGCATCCGGGAGAGTTCGCGCACCCGGTCCTCGCCCTCCAGGACGGTGACGCCGCTCCTGGTCACGGAGCCGTCCACCGTCTTCTCGACGAGCAGCTGCCGGTCGGCGAAGGCCGCCACCTGGGGCAGGTGCGTGACCACCACGACCTGCGCGGACCTGGCGAGCTTGGCGAGCCGCCGGCCGACCTCGACGGCCGCCTTGCCGCCGACGCCCGCGTCGACCTCGTCGAAGAGGTACGTCGGTACGGGGTCCGAGCCGGCGAAGACCACCTCGACGGCGAGCATCACCCGGGACAGCTCACCGCCCGACGCCCCCTTGGCGATCGGCCGGGGCTGGGCCCCGGGGTGCGGTGCCAGCAGGAGCTCGACCTCGTCGGCGCCGGAAGGCCCGTAGACCACGCTCCGCCCGCCGACGTCGATGCCGGACGCCTCGTCCACCGCCTCGGTCTGCCGGATGGCGAAGGAGACCCGGGCGTGCGGCATCGCGAGTGACGCCAGTTCCTCGGTCACCGCACCGGCGAAGCGCGCCGCCGCCTCGGTACGCGCGTCGGTCAGCGTCTGCCCGAGCACGGAGAGCTCGGCGCGCAGCGCGTCGCGCTCGGCCGTCAGCTCACCGATCCGGTCGTCGTCGCCCTCCAGCTCGGTCAGCCGGGCGGCGCCCTCCTCGGCCCACGCGAGCACCCCGGTGATGTCCTGGCCGTACTTGCGGGTGAGCGCGGTCAGCGCAGCGCGCCGCTCCTCGACGGCGGCGAGCCGCAGCGGGTCGGCGTCCAGCTGGTCGGCGTACCCGGCGAGTTCACCGGCCACGTCGGCGAGGAGGATCGAGATCTCGCCGATCCGGTCGGCGAGCGCGGCCAGTGCCGGGTCGTGGGCCCGTACGGCGTCCAGGGACCGTCCGGCGGCGGCGACGACCGTGGTGGCGTCCACGCCCTCCTGGTCCTCCGGATCACCGGCGAGCGCCGCGTGGGCGAGCGTGGCGGCGGAGGCGAGGGCCTCGGCGTGGCCGAGGCGATCGGCCTCGGTGGCGAGCTCGATGTCCTCCCCGGCCAGCGGTTCGACCGCGGCCACCTCGTCGAGGCCGAAGCGCAGCAGGTCCGCCTCCTGGGCCCGCTCCCTGGCCCGGGTGGTCAGTTCGTCGAGCTCCACGACGACCGCGCGCAGCCGACGGTAGGCCGCCGTGTACGTGGCGTGCGGCACCGCGACACCGTCGCCCGCGTAACGGTCGAGGGCCCCCCGCTGCCGCGCGGGCTTCAGGAGCCCCTGCTGGTCGGTCTGGCCGTGTACGGCGACGAGGTCGTCGGCGAGCTCGGCGAGGACTCCGACGGGCACGGATCTGCCCCCGAGATGGGCCCGGGAGCGTCCTTCCGCCGAAACGGTACGGCTGATGAGCAGCGCACCGTCCTCGATCTCGCCCCCGGCCTCCACGGCGCGCAGCGCGGCCGCGTCGCCCTCGGACACCGTGATCCGCCCCTCGACGACCGCGGCCTTGGCACCGACCCGCACGAGGGCGGGGTCGGCGCGCCCGCCGAGCAGCAGCCCGAGGCTGGTGACGACCATGGTCTTGCCCGCGCCGGTCTCGCCCGTCACCGCGGTGAAACCGGGTGACAGCTCCACCACCGCGTCGTCGATGACTCCGAGCGACCGTATCCGCATCTCCTCCAACACGGACATGACCTTACGAGGTCCGGAGGCCGGTGTGCGACGGACCCCGGTGACGGATTCACTCATGCGGGTGTGAGCAGCGGTCCGGGGCGTCAGTGCGGCGCGCCCCGCCAGCCCTGCACGGGAAGCGCGAACTTGGCGACCAGACGGTCCGTGAACGAGGCCTGGTGGAGCCGTGCCAGCCGTACGGGCACCGCCCCGCGCCGGACCTCGACCCGGGCTCCCGCGGGCAGCTCGACGGTCCTGCGCCCGTCGCACCACAGGACCCCGTGCGGGGTGTGCGGCTGGACCTCCACGGCCAGGACGGACGTGGGCGAGGTCACCAACGGTTTCGCGAACAGCGCGTGGGCGCTGATCGGCACCATCAGGAGGGCCTCGACCTCGGGCCAGACGACGGGGCCGCCCGCCGAGAAGGCGTAGGCGGTCGACCCGGTCGGGGTGGCGCAGACGATCCCGTCGCACCCGAACCCGGTCACCGGCCGGCCGTCGATCTCCAGCACGACCTCCAGCATCCGCTCGGGCGAAACCTTCTGCACGGCCGCCTCGTTGAGCGCCCAGTCGGTGTGCATGACCTCGCCGTTGCTGTGCACGACGACGTCGAGCGTCATCCGTTCCTCGACCTGGTAGGCGCGGGTGACGACCCGGTCGACGACCTTGTCCAGGTCGTCACGCTCGGCCTCGGCGAGGAAGCCGACCCGCCCGAGGTTCACGCCGAGCATCGGTACGCCGGAGGCGCGGGAGATCTCGGCCCCGCGCAGCAGTGTGCCGTCCCCGCCGAGCACGATCAGCAGTTCGCAGCCGTCCACCGCCGCGGGCGTGGCGTCCGTGACCGTCACCACGGACGGCGGCAGCGGCAGGTCCGCCGCCTCCACGGCGAGCACCCGGACGCCGAGGCCGTGCCGGAGCAGGCCCTGGACGACGAGCTCGGCGCTGCGGATCGCGGCCGGGCGGCCGGTGTGTGCCAGCAGGAACACGGTTCGTGCCGCGTTCTCGGGTTGTGCCGCATGCGTCGTCAACGAGGCCCCTCCGCCACTGCACGGTCGACATCCGCGGGATCCAGTTCAGGTGCTCCGGCCCGCAGCCACAGAAAGTACTCGACATTTCCCGACGGCCCGGGCAGCGGGCTCGCCGTGACGCCCCGGACTCCGAGGCCCAGCAGACCGGCACGGCGCGCCACTTCGCGTACCGCTTCGGCCCGCAGCTCGGGGCTGCGGACCACACCGCCGCTGCCCAGGCGCTCCTTGCCCACCTCGAACTGCGGCTTGACCATGAGGACCAGGTCCGCGTCGGGGGCGGCGCAGCGCGCGAGGGCCGGCAGCACGAGGCCGAGCGGAATGAACGACAGATCACCCACCACCAGGTCCACCGCCTTCCCGTCGAGCTGTTCCAACGTCAGTTCCCGTACGTTGGTACGGTCCTTGACGGTGACGCGTTCATCGGACTGCAGCGACCAGGCGAGCTGTCCGTAGCCGACGTCGACGGCGACGACATGGCCGACGCCGGCCCGCAGCAGCACATCGGTGAAGCCCCCGGTCGACGCCCCGGCGTCCAGCGCCCGCCGTCCTTCCACGGTCAGCCCGAGCGGTACGAAGGCGGCGAGCGCGCCCGCGAGTTTGTGCCCGCCGCGCGAGACGTACTCGGGATCGCTGTCGTCCTCGGTCACGACGACGGCCGCGCTGGTCTCGACCTGGGTGGCGGGTTTGGTCGCGGTGTTGCCGCCGACGGTCACCCGCCCCGCTGCGATCAGCTGGCTCGCGTGCTCACGCGAGCGGGCCAGCTTGCGGCGTACCAGCTCGGCGTCGAGGCGGCGACGTGCAACTCCTGCCACGTTCGGTTCAGCTCCTGTTGTTGTCACTGGGCGTCGGTGCGGGTGCGGGCCGGGCGTCCAGCGCGGTCAGCTCGTCGCGCAGCCCACGGTGTACATCCTCGTACACCTCGGTGTGCCCGTCCGCCGGGAGGTGGTCGGCGTCGGCCAGGCGCTCCAGCCGCGCGTCCACCGTGGCATGCCCGGTGGGGGTACGCGTGACACCGAGCGGGGCGGGCGGGGCGGCCTCGAAGGAGGGCGCGGGGGGCGCGGGTGCGGCCTCGGGAGGCGTCCGGGGCTCCGGCATCCAGTCACTCATGCCGAAACGCTACCGCGAAGCGCTGGGGTAACGTCGGTGACGATGGCGACCATGGCGGAGTGCCGCAGCGCACTCGACACACTTTCCGACAACCTTGCCTCGGCCGACGGCGACGTACGCGGCGCTGCCGCGCTCGACCGCTCGCTGAGCTGCCACATCAGGGATCTCGACGCGACGTTCACCGGACGGCTGACGAACGGCCGGATCCGGGTGCTGGACACCCTCGACGGTCCGCCCCGCGAGAAGGCCGAGATCCGGCTGGCGATGACCGGGGACGATCTGGTGGCCCTGGTGGACGGCGAGCTGAATTTCGCGAAGGCCTGGGCGTCCGGCCGGGTCCGGCTGGAGGCGGGCTTCCGCGATCTGCTGAGACTCAAGTCGCTCCTGTAGCCGACGCCGGGGTCAGGCGGCGGCCGGCGCACGCTTCTTGCGGGCGGCCGGGACGACGAGCGGCGTTCCCGTCTCGGGGTCGTCGATGACCTGGCACCGCATCCCGAAGACGTCCTCGACGAGCTCCGCCGTGACGATGTCGCCGGGCGCGCCCTCGGCGACGATCTCGCCCTGGCGCATGGCGATGAGGTGGGTGGCGTACCGGGCGGCGTGGTTCAGGTCGTGCAGCACGGCGACCAGCGTGCGGCCCTGGGTCTCGTGCAGTTCCGCGCAGAGGTCGAGCACGTCGATCTGGTGCTGGATGTCGAGGTACGTCGTCGGCTCGTCGAGCAGCAGCAGCGGGGTCTGCTGGGCGAGCGCCATGGCGATCCAGACCCGCTGGCGCTGGCCGCCGGACAGCTCGTCGACGTAGCGGTCGGCGAGCTCGCCGACGCCGGTCGAGGCCATGGACTCCACGACGATCCGCTCGTCCTCGGGCGACCACTGGCGGAGCAGCCCCTGGTGCGGGTACCGGCCGCGCGAGACGAGGTCGGCGACCGTGATGCCGTCGGGGGCTATGGAGGACTGGGGCAGCAGGCCCAGGGTCCGCGCGACCTTCTTCGCGGGCAGCCGGTGGATGGACTGCCCGTCCAGCAGGACCTCGCCACGGCTCGGCCTGAGCATCCGGGAGAGCGCGCGCAGCAGGGTCGACTTGCCGCAGGCGTTGGGGCCGACGATCACGGTGAAGGACCGGTCGGGGATCTCGACCGAGAGGTTCTCGGCGATGGTCCGCTGGTCGTAACCGAGGGTCACCGAATCTGCGGTGAGGCGCTGCATGGTCCTGCTCCCGGAGTTGATGGGCTGTGGTTGCGAGGCGTCCGGCGCCTTCGCCGGCGGGCCGGGTCTCATATGCGTCCCGCCTTGCGCTCGGACACCAGGAGCCACAGCAGGTAGCAGCCGCCGAGCACCCCGGTGAACACGCCCACCGGGAGCTGGCGGTCCCCGAAGGCGTTCATGGCGGTCCAGTCGGCGACGAGCAGCAGGGCCGCGCCCGTGCAGGCCGCGGCGGCCAGGTTGGGTCCGGGCGAGCGGGTGAGCCTGCGGGCGACCTGCGGGGCACTCAGCGAGACGAAGACGATGGGGCCGGCGGCGGCCGTGGCGACGGCGACGAGGACCACGGCGCAGCCCAGCAGGACGAGCCGGGTGTGTTCCACCCGTACGCCGAGCGCGTGGGCGGCGTCGTCGCCCATCTCCAGCATGCGCAGGGCCCGTCCGTGGCCCAGGACCAGGGGTACGAGGACGGCGCAGACCGCGAGCAGCGGCCAGACCTGTGCCCAGTCCCGGCCGTCGAGCGAGCCGGTCATCCAGACGACGGCGCGGGTGGCGTCGACGAGGTTGGCCTTGGTGATCAGATAGTGGGTCGCGGCGGTGAGCATCGCGGCGGCGCCGATGCCGACGAGGACGAGCCGGTAGCCGTGGACGCCCCGTTTCCAGGCCAGCAGGTAGACGGCCACTCCGGTGAGCACGCCTCCGCCCACGGCACCCGCGGCGACCTCGGCCGGCCCGCCGTGGAAGAGCACGATCACGATGAGGGCGCCGACCGCGGAGCCCTGGCCGAAGCCGAGCACGTCGGGGCTGCCCAGCGGGTTGCGGGAGACGCTCTGGAAGACGGCACCGCCCACGCCGAGCGCGGCGCCGACCAGGAGCCCGACCAGGACCCTCGGCAGTCGCAGGTCCGTGACGATGAACTCCTGCTGGAACGTGCCGTTGCCGAACAGGGTGGTGAGGACCTCGCCCGGCGTCATGGAGAAGTCGCCGCTGCCGATGAGCACCACGGCGGCCGCGGCGGCGGCCACCGTGAGCAGCGCGATCACGGTGGACGCCCGTGCGTCCACCCGGAAGGAGAGCCCGCCGGGAACGCGGACGGCGCGCACGGTCCTCGTGGTGTCCGGCGCGGGCCCGGTTCCGGTGCCCTGCGGGGCCCCGGCGGTCCGCCCGGCCTCGGTGTCCTGTGCGGCCTTCACAGCTGGGCCATCCTCTTGCGTCGTACGAGATGGATGAAGACCGGCCCGCCGAGCAGCGCGGTGACGATGCCCACCTGCAGTTCGGAGGGGCGGGCGACGACCCTGCCGACCACATCCGCGCCGAGCAGCAGCACGGGCGCGAGGACGGCCGCGTACGGCAGGATCCATCGCATGTCGGGGCCGGTGATGGTGCGGACGAGGTGCGGGATCATCAGCCCGATGAAGACGATCGGCCCGCAGGCGGCGGTCGCGGCCCCGCAGAGCAGGGTGACGGCCACCATGGCGAGGACACGGGTGCGGGTCAGATGGGCGCCGAGTGCCTTGGCGGTGTCGTCCCCCATCTCCAGCGCGTTCAGCGGCCGGGCGATGAGCAGCGCGATCAGTACGCCGAGCGCGATGAACGGCCACACCTTGCCGACGGTCTCCGTGTTCGCGGAGGCCAGTGATCCGACGGTCCAGAACCGCAGCCGGTCCAGCGCCGCCCCGTCGAGCAGCTGGACGGCGTTGACGTAGCCGAACAGCGCCGCGGTGACCGCCGTCCCCGCGAGCGCGAGGCGGACGGGGTTCGCGGACCGGCTGCCGCCGAGGACGTACACCGCCACGGACACGATCGCCGCACCGCCGAACGCGAACCAGACGTAGCCGGTCAGCGAGGTCACGCCGAAGAAGCTGATGGCCGAGACGACGGCCGCCGACGCCCCCGCGTTGACGCCCAGTAGGCCGGGCTCGGCGAGGGGGTTACGGGTCAGCGCCTGCATCACCGCCCCGGCGAGGCCCAGCGCGGCACCGACGATCAGCCCGAGCACGGTGCGCGGGACGCGCACATCGCGTACGAGGACGTCGCCGTTGCTCCCGGAGTAGTGGAACAGGCCGTGCCAGACCTCGGACATGGGCAGCGCCTTGGCGCCGATCGCGACACTCGCCAGGCACACCAGCACCAGAACTCCCACAGCGACCAGGAGTCCCGCGGTGCGTACCGCGTGGCGCCCGGCGGGCAGGGCCTTCGCCGGCGCGGCTACGGGGCCGGCACTCGATTCGGGGGGATTCTCGACCAACACCAGGTTAGGTTAGCCTATCCTCCAACCCTCCCAACTGGCCGGTTCCGTACGCCGCCTCGGCTACAGACCGAGCCTGGCCACCGCCTTCCCCGCGTCGAGTCCGCACGAACCTTCCCCGGCGTGTGTCCACGCCGCCCCGCACAGGGCCCGCAACCCGTCCAGGGCGTCCCCGTCGCCGTCCAGCACGAGGGCGTCCCCGCGCACCGCGGCGGTCCAGCCGCCGCACCGGATCCCGTCGCCGCCCTCCGTCACCTCGGGCTGGCCGGTGAGCAGGCCGCGAAGGTCCTGGTCCACATAGGTCGGCCGGTACTTCGGCTCGGCTGCGAGCAGCTGCGCGGCGTCGGTCACCCCGGTGAGCACCAGCAGCGAGTCGACACCCCCGTTGAACGCGCCCTCGATGTCCGTGTCCAGCCGGTCCCCGACGACCAGCGGCCGCTCGGCCCCGGTCCGCAGCACCGTCTCGCGGTGCATCGGCGGCAACGGCTTGCCCGCGACCTGCGGCTCGGCGCCCGTGGCGATCCGTACGACCTCCACCGCCGCACCGTTGCCCGGCGCGATGCCTCGGGCGCTCGGGATCGTCAGGTCCGTGTTGGAGGCGAACCACGCCGCCCCGCGCGCGACCGCGTACGCCGCCTCGGCGAGCCGCCCCCACGCCAGGTCGGGCCCGCCGAATCCCTGCACGACCGCGACCGGGTCGTCGTCCGCCGACTCCACCGGCACCAGGCCCCGCTCGCGCAGCGCGACGAACAGCCCTTCGCCGCCGACCACGAGGACCCGCGCCCCGGGCGGCAGCTGATCGGCCATCAGCCGCGCCACCGCCTGCGCGGAGGTGATCACATCGGAGGGTTCGGCCGGGATCCCCAGCTCCGTCAGATGCTCCGCGACGGCGTCCGGTGTCCGCAGGGCGTTGTTCGTCACGTACGCCAGCCGCATTCCGCCGTCCCGCGCGGTGCCGAGCGAGTCGACGGCGTGCGGGATGGCGTGCCCGCCCGCGTACACCACCCCGTCGAGATCGAGCAGAGCCGTGTCGTACGCCTCGCTCAGTGCCGTGCTGTTCCCGAGCGGCCGGGACCTGTACTGCTGACTCATATGCCTGCGCTCCTCATTCCAAGCTTCTCCCCCGATCATCCCGCATGGCCTGGTGCGCACATACGATGCCCAGATGAACACATCCGGGTACGCCGCCGACCAGGGGCTGCGGCTGATCCCCTTCCGCGGCCTTCGGTACGTCCCCGAACGGGTCGGCAGCCTGGCCGCGGTGACATCGCCCCCTTACGACGTCGTCGTACGGCCCGACGGACTGCACCACCTGGAGTCCGCCGACCCGTACAACATCGTGCGGCTGATCCTGCCGCAGGCCGGTACCGCCGCCGAGCGGCACCATCAGGCCGCAGAGACGCTGAAGCGCTGGCTCGCGGAGGGCGTACTCGCCCCGGACCCGGTGCCCGCGCTCTATGTCTACGAGCAGTCGGCGGGCGACCTCCTGCAGCGCGGAGTGATCGGCGCACTGGGCCTCTCCCCGGCGGCCGACGGCATCGTGCTGCCGCACGAGGACGTCATGGCGGATGTCGTGGAGGACCGCGCCGACCTGATGCGCACCGCTGCCGCCCACTTCGAGCCGCTGCTGCTCAGCTATGCCGGTGACGGCGGGCCGGCCGGTGCGACGGCTGTCATCGAGCGCGTGGTGAAGCGTCTGCCGCTTCTCACCACGACGACCGACGACGGTTTCGGCCACCGCCTGTGGGCCGTCACGGATCCTGCCGAGCAGGCGGAGATCGCGTCCGACCTCGCCCGCCGCCAGGCTCTCATCGCGGACGGCCACCACCGCTGGGCCACCTATCTCAGGCTCCAACGGGAGCAGTCCGCCCCGGGCCCCTGGGACTTCGGGCTGGTGCTCCTCGTGGACACGGCCCGCTACCCGTTGCAGGTGCGGGGCATCCACCGGCTGCTGCGCCGGCTTCCGGTCGCGGACGCGCTCGCCGCCCTCGGCGAGGGTTTCCGGGTCCGGACCGTCGAGGGTCCGCTCCCCCGGGCGCTCGACCTGCTCGCGGAGGCCGCCAAGGAGGGCAACGCGTTCGTCCTCGCGGGCGATGGTCGCTTCCATCTCGTCGACCGGCCGGACGAGCGGCTGCTGGCCCGCACGATCCGCGCGGACCGGCCGGCGGCCTGGCGCGCACTCGACGCGACCGTGCTGCACTCCACGCTCCTGGACTCCGTCTGGCGCATTCCCGACGCCCCGGAGCACATCTCGTACATCCACGACACGGCTGCGGCGGTCGAGCAGGCGGAACGGCACGATGCCACGGCGGTCCTGATGCATCCGGTGCGCGAGGACGTCGTCCGGGACCTGGCGAGGCGGGGTGTCACCATGCCCCGCAAGTCGACGTCGTTCGGACCCAAGCCGGCTACGGGCCTGGTCCTGCGCAGCCTCCACACCGACTGACGGGTCGAGGGCTGACTGCCCGTCAACGGGAGGAGGGCGGCACCCGTCGTGGGTGCCGCCCTCCTCCCGTCGGTGCGTCAGTACTTACGCCTTCGCGGTTCCGTCCACGTCGTCATCGTCGTCGTCATCTTCGTCGTCGATGTCGGTGACGGTGGCGGTGGCGTCGGTGGCCGTATCGTCCTCGTCGTCCGCAGCGTCCTCGGCCTCTTCGGCCACAGGCGCTCCGGCCGGCTGCTCGTCGTCACCGAGGACGTCGACGAACTCCACACCGTCGAGCTCGGCAAGCCGGTCGGACGCGTCGGTCGCACCGTCCTTGTCGGCCTCCAGTGCCTTGCCGAACCACTCGCGGGCCTCGTCCTCACGTCCTGCTTCCAGGAGCGCGTCCGCGTAGGCGTACCGCAGGCGCGGGGTCCAGGAATGCACGGCGCTGGAGGCGAGTTCGGGGCTCTGCAGCGTGACGATGGCGGCGTCGATCTGCCCCATGTCCCTGCGTGCTCCGGCGGCGACCAGGCGCATCTCGACCTGACCGGCCTTGTCCAGCTTCTGCACCTCGGGCTCACCGGCCATGTCCATGGCCCGCTCGGGACGCCCGAGTCCGCGCTCGCAGTCGGCCATGACGGGCCACAGGTCCACGGAACCGGTCATCCGACGGGACGCCCGGAACTCCGCCAGCGCCTCCGCGTACTTCTGTGTGGCGTACGCGGCGAAACCGGCGGCCTCACGCACCGCGGCGACGCGCGACGCCAGCCGCAGGGCGATCCGGGAGTACGCGTACGCCTGGTCGGGGTCCTCGTCGATCAGACGGGCCACCATGACGAGGTTCCGCGCGACGTCCTCGGCAAGGGTCTTCGGCAGGCTCATCAGCTCCTGACGGACGTCCTTGTCGATCTCCTGACCGGTGACGTCGTCCGGAATCGGAAGCCGCTTGATCGGCTCGCGGTCGCGGTCGTCCCGGCCCTGGTAGCCACCGCGGTCGTCGCGACCCTGGCCGCCCCGGTCGTCGCGGCCACGGAATCCGCCACGGTCGTTGCCCCGGTCGTTGTCGCGACGCGGTGCACGGTCCCGGTCGTCACGCCGGAAGCCGCCGCCGCTGGGGCGGTCGTCGTCGCGGCGGGGGCCGCGGGGGCGGTCGTCGCGGCGCTCGAAGCCGCCGCCGGTGGGCCGGCCGCCACGGTCGTCGCGCTGCTGACCGCCACGGTATCCACCACGGTCGTCATCACGGCGCGGGGCACGGTCATCGCGACCGAAGCTGTTCGGCCGGTCGTCGTCCCGGCGCGGGGCACGGTCGTCGCGGCGGAAGCCGCCGCCGGTGCCCCCACCACGGTTGTCGTCACGCCGGAAGCCGCCGCCGCTGGGGCGGTCGTCGTCGCGGCGGGGGCCGCGGGGGCGGTCGTCGCGGCGCTCGAAGCCGCCACCGGTGG